>SLLW01000223.1 GCA_007133875.1 Balneolales bacterium
CGATCACCGGTATTTTGAATCGATGTACGGCATTGAACGCGAAGATCTGGTCATGCTCGAGGGAAATGCTGAATTGAAAGAGGGAAACGAATCCGACCGGGCAGCCTATGAGGATCTGCGTGACCTGATCGATAGTGGTTCAATCCACCACTCTGATTCGGAGGAGTGGGACGAGATCACCGGACTCATTGAATTGGACAACTTTCGCGATTATCAAATAGCCAATATTTACTATCGAAATACCGACTGGCCGGGCAATAACATCGATTTCTGGCGAAAACGGACCAACGGCCCGCAAGACGAAGCTCCCAAAGGCCATGATGGCCGATGGCGATGGCTGATGTACGATACCGATTTCGGATTCAATCTGGATTATGACTATGTACAGGGAGCCGATGAGCGTGCCCGGCATAATACGCTCGCCTTTGCCATTGACGGTTCACACCATCATTGGCCCAACCCCCAATGGTCGGTTGCCATGCTGAGGGGGGCGTTACGAAACCCGGAATTCAAAAATGATTTCATTAATCGTTTTGCCGATCTGCTCAACTCCTCCTTTTCAGAAGAACGGGTTCTGGAGGAGATAGCGAGCATGTATGACGTATTGAAACCCCACATGGAAGAGCATATTCGCCGATGGAGGGGGCCCGAAACGATGCAGGAGTGGGAAGGGCAGGTGGAACTGATGCGAGACTTCGCCAGGGAACGGCCGGCGGCGCAAAGGGAACATATCCGTCGTTTTTTCGAACTGCCGGGATTGTACGATCTTGAACTGGATGTATCTCATCCCGATGCCGGTTATATTACCGTTCATTCCCTTGATGTGAAACCGGGAGGGGTTGGTATTGCGGATGACCCCTGGCCATGGACCGGATCATACTTCCGGGAGGTCCCGCTTACGATTACGGCACATCCATCAGAGGGTGTTGATTTTGTCGGATGGGAGGGGAGTGATGAAATGGGCAGCACGATCGAGGTCAATCCCCATGAAGGCAATCTCTCTGTCAAGGCGATATTTACCGGGGATGGCCTGGCGGCTGATGATGGACGGGAGGATCGTGACCGGCCCGCCGCTTTCCGTGTGGATGCACCGAGGCCTAACCCCTTCAATCATCAAACCATGCTCACCGTTTTTTTGCCGGAGGAACAACACGTGCGTTTAACGGTCTATTCTGTTGATGGGCGGCGAATAGGGGTTTTACATGACAGCAGCCTGCAATATGGAACGCATACTCTTCGAATAAATGCATCGGGGTGGGCAAGCGGTGTCTATATTACCGTATTGGAAGCAGGGCCCTATCGGAAAACCTTTCCCGTTACCCTCATTAAATAGCAAAACCCGTTCGGAAATAGAAAAGCGTGTTACGTGACGGGTACCCTTGTTCAGGAAGTGCAAAGCCCGTCCGGTCAAGGACGGGCTTTTGAGGGGAGGGTATGGTATGGGTTATAAACAGGTCAGATCAGAATTTATTGTATTACTCTGATGGACCTGCACCAATATAACGTAATAACCACTGGTTAAATTCCCCGAACCAATGGATAGAATTTTGTGGAGAAAGGATCCAGTGGTTCTCGTCAGGGTAGTAAACCAGTCGTGCATCAAGGCCCTTACCTTTATAGACGCCATAGACTTCCAACCCGTGTGATATTGGAACCCGGTAGTCTCTTTCACCGTGGATAACCAGCATCGGAGTTGAAAAATATTCGGCATGAATTGCGGGATTCCACTCCTGAAGATTTTTTAGTCCGTCCCAGGGTGCACCGCTGTACGCCTCCTTCCGGTGGTAGGTCACATCGGCGGCAAATTGGGTCATGATATTGTAGACTCCGGCATGGTTGATCAGGGCCTGGTACCGGTCGGTCTGGCCGGCGATCCAGCTCACCATATATCCGCCATAACTTCCGCCTGCGGCTGCGGTGCGTTCCGGGTCTATGTAGGATTTTTCCTCCATGTAATCGGTGGCTTTCATAATATCACGGTATGGAAGATCGGAGTGTTGTCCGTGTATGGACTTTGTGAACTCCTGGCCGAAACTGCTTGAACCGTGAAAATTTGGCATCACTACGACATAACCGGGAGCAGCAAAAAGCTGGGCATTCCAACGGAAGTGGAAATCATCACCAAATATTCCATGGGGGCCACCATGTATCTGAACCAGCAGCGGCCATTTTTTTTCTTCGTCAAAATCAGGGGGATACACCACGAACATCTGGATTTCAGCGCCATTGGCTCCTTCGTATGTTATATTTTCAACCCGCCCAAGTCGGGTATCATCCATGATATCGTTGTTAAAATGTGTGACCTGGTTCAGCATGCGGCCGTTTGTACGAATCCGGAAGAGTTCGGGGGCCCGGGTTAACGATCTGTGCACAAAAACGAGTTGATTGCCGGCGAGTACCGCACCGGAATTGGTACCGCCCCGGTGTATTTCGGTAGTGCGGTCCCGGCGGATGTCATAGGAAAAGAGAGATGTCTTGCCGCGATCCTGTGCAACGAAATAGATTTCGCGGCTGTTTTCGGACCAGATGAAATTTGAAGGCGAGAGGTCGATCTCCTCATGCATCACTTTTTCGATCACTTGCCGGTCACCACGCTCCCGGTCATAAAATACAAGGCGGGTCCGGTCGGCATAAAAATCGGTACTCCGCTGCATTCCGTAGAGCAGCGTGGATCCGTCAGGACTATAGGCCGGACTCAGGTCGTTGGCAGGGTTCTCTTCGGTGATGTTGGTGAGCTCCCCGCTTCCATTGGCAGGAACCAGAAAAATGTCATAGTTCAAGTATTCATAAGGAGGCGGATTGCTGTTGGCTGATACGGCAATTTCAGAGCCGTCCGGGGAGATGTCGTATTGCGGTGCGCCCATCATCGCAAAATACCTTGTAGATCCCGGCATGAGATCCGTCACTTCGCCGGTTTCCACATTAAGTTTGAATAAACGCGGATAGCGGCCGTCGGTCAGCCACCGGTCCCAGTGGCGGTAGATACGATTTTCGGTAACTTTGGCACTGACCTTATCCTCCTCTTTTCTATCGAGCATCTCCTTTAATTTGTCAAAGTCCCCGTCATAACCGGGCAGAACCGATGCAGAAAAGGCGATATGTTTCCCATCGGGAAACCATTTCGGAGCAGATACCGAAACCGGCAGATCGGTTTTCCGGGCCGCTTCACCACCATCTGCCGGAATGACATACAGCTGCGATGGCGATCCGTCGCGTCCGGATACAAAGGCCACGCGGGATCCATCCGGACTCCAGGTGGGCTGCCCATCAGACTCCTGAGTTGTAAATTGCCGGGTTTTTTCATCCTCGAAGGAATGGATAAAGAGGTTGGTCGAGGAGTTGTTTTTTTCGATATCGTATTTTGTGACGGGGAAAACCAGTTTGTTTCCGTCCGGTGATGCGTCCGGTGACCCGATCCTCTGTAACTGCCACAGTTTTTCTGCCGTCAGCAGATCCGCATCCGGCCCATCATTACTGGTGCTCAGGGCGTTGGAGGTGAACGACAGGCTAATAATAAGAGTCAGAAGGAAAAGTCCTGACAGATAATGGTTGTTGTAATTTTGGTGATATTTCATAGATAGGGAATGGTTTTGGACTTTCGGGGGTAATCAGCCGAAACGATCGGCCAGTCGGTTGATCATATAGCTGCTCTCCTCAAGTGCCTGCTCTGCAAAATCGCCAAAGAATTCAGCGATATTCCGGAATTCACGGATGAAACCATTTCGGTCGTTATTTTTGACCAGTTCGGCAAGTTTCTCATGGTGTTCCAGAAATTCGATCAAAAGCGTCCGGCGTTCGAAATTGGAGAAGACAATATCGGCATACAGTTCGGCATCCTGGGCAAAAATCCGGCCCGTCATCATGAGCTCGGCGCGGTAAATGGGGCTTGAAAAATCGGCCATCTCCTCAGGTTTGAGGTCAAATTCCCGCATGAAGGAGCCGTGCAGCAGTGCAACAAAGTGGCGCAGCCCTTGAATCAGGTGCATGGCACGGTCGTGCTGCTCCGGATCCACAAATTTCAATCGCAGGCCCCAAAGGCGAAACTGTTCCAGCATCCATTCGTAAGCCGATTCGTCCCGGCCATGGCATACCATCATCAGCTGTTTCGAAACATTGGTTACATCCGGGCCGTGCATAGGATGAAGCGCCGCAACCGGACCATCGTGCGCATTCATCATGGCATCCAGAATGTGCGATTTGTTGCTGGTAAAATCGGCAAGGATTGTCTTTTTGCTGAGATACGGGCCAATCCGTTCAATCGTTTCTTCGGTAATTTTGATGGGGACCGTGATTATCACCAGATCCTTGTTTTTGGTCAGTTCAGCGACGCGATCCCAGTCATCCCGTTCAAGAATATCCACACTATGACCGGAAGCATTGGATATGCGGGCATAAAGCGAACCCATTCCGCCGCCGCCGCCGACCATCAGGATATTTTTGGATCCGGCTTTGGTCCGCGGAAAGGTGTTGCCGGATTGGTATGCCCGGGAGGAGCTCATGATCATCCGCAGAAAATCACCGGCCCATTCGGAGTCCAGGCCAAGTTTCTTCGCATTCTCCCGGAATTGCGTTATTTTTTCATTTTCCCGGTTGGCGACAAAAATGGGCAGATTCTTTTCGATTTTGGTATCGATCACTTTTTTAACCGTATCGTTGCGCTCTCGCAGGAGTCGCAGTATCTCGTCATCTATCTCGTCGATACGATCGCGAAAAACATTCAAACTTTGCTGATTATCATTCATTGGTACTTTTTTGTGATACTTCTCATCAATACTTGTAATGAAAAGACGTTATTCTGATCTAATATAGCGTGAGTGATGGGCACCATGCATCGGCATGGCGAAACCGCATAACGGATGTAAAATGTAATGATTTCTTAAATGGAAAAGGAACAAATGTCTGATTTCAAACTGGTCTCACCTTACCAGCCGGCAGGTGATCAGCCGGCGGCAATCGAAGAGTTGGTGAAAGGTGTCGAGGGCGATGACCGATATCAGACGCTGCTTGGCATAACCGGATC
>SLLW01000043.1 GCA_007133875.1 Balneolales bacterium
CATTCATAGTGACACTTACCGCGTCGACATAAATCCCGAACTTACCCATAATAATATAATCCGGTGCTTAATGAAGTTATGAGAATAGAGTAAATACTAGCTCTAATAAATTTTTTTAACAGTGGCCGGTACCTGTAATAGATAGTTCAATCGTTACATCTGAAAACGATTGCGCCGCTCTAAAATTCCTACGATTGTCAATAACAACAAACTTACTACGAATAATACCAATTTTGCAAACAAAGGTTCAAAAAAACCAGTACCAAAGCCGTGGCCAACGGCTACCACCAATCCCGAGGCAATTACGATCATTCCATTTTTTGCCAGTTTATAGGGTGCATGATAGACCCGTTGTGTGAGTAAATACATCAACATAGCCATCGAAAAGAAACAGGCCAAAGTGACCCAAACAGCTCCCTGCATGCCAAATAGCGGAACCATTAAAATATTTCCCGCGATGGTTATGATTGCTCCGATGATGGTGATACCGGAAAGATGCCACATTTTTTCTTCAATAAAAACCCCTGCCATAAAATTCAGGAACCAACCCTGAAACCAGTAGGCCATCAGCAGCCAGGGGACAATATAGAGTCCCATCCAATAGCGCGGGTCAATAAGTGATCCGTCGAGCAGGGGAATACGGATCTGGACGATCTGTTCGATAAAGAGCCCGACTCCAATAAAGACGACCGCGGCAGCAATATTGAACCATGTGAAGACTTCTGCGAAGGTCTGACGCGCATCATCACTTCCGGATTGCCGCATGAAGAAAGGCAGCCATGCCATCCGGAACATCTGCACGGCCAGCAGCATGAAGACCGACAGCTTGATGCAGGCATTGAATATACCGGTGATATCGTCGGCGGTGTAGTGGCTTCCGTATAGCCGATCCACGCTCTGCTGCGGCATATTATTTACGGCAAACCGTCCCAGGACTTCATTGACGGCGTGGCTGAGTCCGGCCGGGATATAGGGCAGGCCGAACCAGAGTGCACGGCGCAAAATGTCCGGACTCCACGCTCCGCGGTACATATGGGCGGTAACCCCGGAGAGGACCAGGACGGTGCAGAACGAAGCGGCCACATTGCTGATCAGGACGGCCTCAATGCCCCATCCCAGGACGATCACCAGATAGAGGTTGAGGGACACATTGATGATGACATTGCCCATGCGGATGAAGGCATAGGTAAACGACTTGCGGACAAGGCGAAGCTCCGCAAACGGTACCATGGAGAGGGCATCGAGCCAGAGGATGGCGAGCATCAGATAGAAAAGGTGCTCGCCGGTAAGGTTGTGGATCCCCTGGGTGGCTGCTGATGTGACCCCGGAGCCGCCGGTGGCCGCATCGAGTCCGACAAGCGGTGCGAGCAGCGGCATAAAGAGCCAGGATAACAGCACAAGGATGGTGGCGCCACCCAGTAAACTGATCTGAACGGTTTTGAATACATTCCGTGCCTTTTCACGGTCGGCGCCGTAACGCAGGTAGGAGGACTCCATTCCGAATGTAAACAGCACATTCAGGAACACGATGGCCCCATAGATCAGCCCGATGATGCCATAGGCCGAGGGATCAAAAAACTTGGTGTAAAACGGAACCAGAAGGTAGTTGATGAACCGGGCAGCGACACTGCTGATGCCGTAGACAAGGGTATCGGAAAAAAGTTCACGTAATTTGCCCACAGAAAGCCTTGCGTCAGGTTAGGGAGTGTCGATTTTCAGGCTGTATTCGGTTCCGCTGGAGGTTTTGGCGGCATCATGCATCGTTATTTGCGGCATCATTCTTCGTTGTTGGCGGCATCATCCAGTGCTTCGACGGCCATCACATACCCAAAGAACCCAAATCCGCTGATGAGTCCGCGACAGACTCCACCGGTCAGTGAGGTATGGCGAAAGGATTCCCGGGCATGGATATTGGAGAGGTGCACCTCAACCGGTGCTTTCGGCAACAGGGTCAGGGCATCCCGGAGCGAAACGGAAGAGTGCGTAAGGCCTCCGAAGTTGACGATGATACCGTCGTAGGATTCCGTTACGGCCTTATGGACCCGGTCAACCAGATCACCCTCGTGATTACTCTGGAACAGCTCGAACCGGCTCTGCGGAAAGCGTTGTTCCAGCATGGATACCAGCTCATCCTGGCTCCCGGATCCGTAATGCTCTTTCTCGCGTTGCCCCAGCATATTGAGGTTCGGGCCGTGCAGGATCAGGATATTCATGTACCGGCCTCCACCTGGTCACAGATCCTGCCGGCGAGCGAAACCATCTCTTCCTCGGACACCGTAATGTTCTCCCCAAGTGCCACTTTTTGTTTTTTATCATATATGGGAACCAGATGGATATGAGCATGAGGAACCTCCAGTCCCTCAACGATCACACCGGTTCGGACAGGATGCAATGCACGATCCATCGCCCGGGCCACCGATTTGGCAAAAACCATCATATCGGCAAGCTGATTATCGGGCAGATCAAACAGATAGTCGATCTCCTCTTTGGGAATAACCAGCGTATGCCCCTTGCTGACAGGCCTTATATCCAGAAATGCGAAAAAACGATCATTTTCCGCAATTTTATAACAAGGAATTTCCCCGTTGATTATTTTCGTAAATATGGTAGCCATCGTGATTTACTTTTTTTTTCGGGACATTAGAAAAGGTACCTGGTAACACCGGACCCTTCCTGAATTGCCATATCCTGTAATACCTGCGCGTAATGTAATCACAAACTATAATAAATGCAGAGTGACTTATTAAATGAGAATATTTCTTGAACCGAACGTGAATGCTCCTTATATTTGAAATCTTTGCAAAAAGGGAATGAATCGGTAGCTCAGCTGGTAGAGCAACGGCCTTTTAAGCCGTGGGTCGAGGGTTCGAGCCCCTCCCGATTCACAGAAAAGCATCATCGGTCAACATGGCGGTGGTGCTTTTTTTGTTTACAGCTGTTTTTGAATCCTCCGGTTACACAATGATAATCAATGCGGCGGCAGCGGCAATTATTATTGAAAATGCCAGTCGCACTTTTTGGGCAATCTCTTTCCCGCCAACAAAGCGTATAATTGCGTATTTGAACACTGTATTGGCAATCAGTCCTGTAAGAATCAGTTTCCATCCGAGCGAATAGGGAATTGATCCGGCCTGCACTTTTTGTGATACCGAAAGGGTAATGGCATCCATATCGGCCAGACCGGAAATAGCGGCTACGGCATAAAGTGCTTCCGAACCGAGATACTCGGAGGTGGCTGTAATCACAAAAAGGATAGTGACATAGACCACCCCAAAGGTCAGTGCTGTCGTCAATTCACTGGGGTTACGCTGCTCAGGCATAGCATGCGGATGTTTCTTGACCTGCCGGTAGGCATAGAGCGCAACGGCTACAGAGACAACAAACATGATCGCGACTGGCCAGATCATCTGATAAAAATAGTCCGGGGCCAATACCAGAATTTCGATGGTTATTCTCGGATAGACCATGGCCGATGCGATGATCACCACCACCGCAGCCCGAAATCCGGAAGTTGGTGTTTTTGCGGTAATGCGTGAGTAACTGACCGTAGTTGCCGTACTGGAAATAATCCCGCCCAGGATACCTCCCAATGCGGTTCCGGCACGGTCGCCCATGAATTTGTAGATAAGATAACCGCCAAGACTGATCCCGGTGATCAGTACAACCAGCAACCAGGTCCGGTACGGGTTGAAAACATCAAACGGGCCAAACGTCTGGTTCGGAAGTATGGGCAGGATGATAAAGGTAATCAGCACAAACTGCATGATCGCCTTGATATCCTTATCCTCCATTTTTGCCAGAGCCCCTTTGAGCTGGGGCTTGATTTGAAGCAGAATCGCGGTACTTCCCGCAATCGCCGCACCGATAATCCATGGCCCAACTGTCAGATACGCACCTACCCCGAACATCAGCAGTAGCGATATTTCGGTAGTCATACCAAACTCGGTGCTGCCACCCTTCATCTTGATCATATTGCCAACCACAATGATGGCAACGACCCCCAGAACTCCGAATCCGAGAAAAAGCGGGGTAAAATATTCGGCCAGATAGGCGCAAACCGTACCAAACAGTGTGACAATGGCAAAAGTCCGGAATCCGGCGATACGCGTTTCATGGAGCTCCCGCTGCATACCAACCAGCAGTCCCAGCAACAAAGAGATCCCCAGTGTCTGAAAAATGGTATATAGCTCCGTCTCCTGCATTTCTCCTCACCACATATGATTCGCGATTTTTCAAAATCTGCTGACAGACAACAACCGGAATCCATCCTCCCGGCGTTCGGATTATCAAAAAAAAATGGTGGCATCGTACGATTGCCCTGGAAGGTAACCGTACCCGCACACCATTTAATATAGGAAAACAGGCCGTTTTTTTTTTCTTCTGGTCAGAAAGATACCGAAATCCCGCCCATCACATGCCGGCCGGCTTGCGGAAAGTAGTAATTCTCGCGGATCTCATCGTCACCCGCTATGTAACCGAAGGTATATCCGTTCGATTCATAGGTATAGTCGAGAATATTATTCACCATCACCTGGAAACGGACACCGCGAACGAACTGCAGTCCGTTCCAGTCATAGGCGAGCCGAAGATCATTGATCCACCAGGGGTCGAGCGAACGGTCCCGGTTGGTCGTATTATCGAGATACTGGCGCCCGACATAGCGGGAGTACCAGTCGATTTGTGTACCACCGTACTGCCAGGTGAGCTGCGATGCCGTTACAACCGATGGCGAAAATGCAATATTCGAATTGGAGTGGACAATCTCCTGCTGATCAACAAAATTCCAGTTCGCATCATAGCGGTCAATCTGCTCAACAAATTCGGGAATCCGGTTCTGACTGAGTGATACATTTCCGTTCCAGATCAGGTTAGCCAGAATCGGCACGGCGGCCTCCAGCTCCACCCCTGCCCGGTAACTTTCCGGAACATTGGTCCGCACCGGTGCCCCCACATCATTGATCTCTCCGGTGTTGATGAGCTGATTGTCATACCACATGTAAAAGGCGTTCAG
>SLLW01000363.1 GCA_007133875.1 Balneolales bacterium
TCTGACCGGGTTTATGCGGCGCTTATCCGCAAGGTTAAGGGGGGCATGGAGCTGGTAGGCGTCGAAACGCTCGAATTGCCTGAATCCCTGGATGAAGCGGGCCGTGAGCAGCAGAGTCAGGACATTACGTCCCTGGAAGAGGACAACGTTTTTGGCGTGGGCGGGGAAGCCGGCTCAGATGACGCAATTGATCTTGGTGATGAAGCCGAACTCGATACCCCGGAAGATTTTGAAATGTCCGAAGATATCGAGGACGAGGTAAAAAGCGGGGATGACGAGGAGAATGGCAATGCACAGGAGCTTGCGGCTCTTTTCACACGGATTGGCAAGAATAAACTGCAGGTCGGTGCCAATGTTCCCATCGGCAAATCTTTTCTGCAGCAGCTGACGGATATCCAGCCGAAGAAGATGAAAAAGCATGAGCGGGAAGACTTTTTCGCCAGCAAGCTGATGCCGATCTACAGCGATGCGATCCAGGAGGATCAGTACAGCTGGGAGGTGGATGATAACGGCAACGGATGGCTGCTCTCCTACGATAATGATACAAGTTTTCTGAAACTCATCGATCAGACAGACGGATTGTATAGCGGTAAAACGGTGATTCGGGAGGTGCTTTCCGATGAGGTGATCCATATCGGACTGGCACGGATTCATTATGAGTTGCCGGAGTCGGAGATTACCGGCCTGGTCCATATCGGACAGCATGTGAGCAGGCTTGTCTTTTTGAAAGGCGACCAGATGATCCAGGTCATACCCATTATCAACGAAGGGAGCAGATCCGACCATATTCTTGAGACCGTCTTCAGTAAGCTGCTCTTTGAAATTGATAAAGGGACGCTGCCGGCACTTCACCGGCTGATCATTATGCAGAGTGATAACCTGGGGGTTGAGGCAAGGGATTATTTGAGGACACAGTTTGAGGATATTGAAGTGGAGCTCTTCAATCCCGAACCGGATAAATTCATCATCCCGGAGGAGCTTACAACCAGTGTGGCCGATTTGCAGCCTTATGTTACGGCCATTGGTGCGGCATGGGCAGCATCCGGTGCCGATTCGGACCGTTTTCCGGATTTGTCACTGACCCCGGAGTATATCAAGGAACGGCAACGGGTTTTCAAACTGGAGTGGCACGGTGTTGCGCTGCTGGTACTCATCGCCCTCACCCCCCTGTTGATCAACAAATGGTACCAGGATGGCTCAGAGGAAGTCGCCCGGCTGACCAATCTGATTACGCTTACCGAAACGCAAATCGCCGATACCAGGCCGGTTTCGGAAGAGGTTGAACGGTTGACCGCAGAATTGGGTATGATCGGTGAGATCAACAGCCGCCTGAATGAACTCTCCGAAAACAATCTGCTCTGGACCGAAACCCTGGACCGCCTGAACCGTGGCATGATCGGCCGGTCCGGTACCTGGCTGACTTCCATGCAGGTTGCCGATGAAGACCTGGTACTGGAGGGGTATTCGTTATACCGGCGTCAGATACCACAGGTTTCCGAAATCTTCAACGATGCCCACATTATGCAGGTAACCGAAGGGGAGATGCGGGGGCAGGATATCAACAGATTCAGCATCAGGGTCAGAAATTTCAGGGAAGATGGCGAAGGATTCAACCCGGAAATCCCCGAGCCGGACAACCAGATGATTCAGGAACTCAGGCCCAATACCTTTCCGCAATAGCAGGCAATTATAACTAAAATCTTATGAATTACGGGTTACGAAATACGCTTATACTTGCATTGACACTGATCCTGATGACAGGAGGGGGATGGCTCTTTGTCAACTGGATGTTCAGCTCAACCCTGGAAGAGCTTAAGGAAGATGCGGAGCAGAAAGAGCAAACACTGAGTGAACTCACCATGACAGCCGACCTCTATGACGAGACGGTCATGGAGCATACCCGGCAGGTCTATATTCAGGAGAATCATCCGAAAGAGCTTTTTTTAAACCCCAATGCCGGACGTCTGTACGACTATCTGATTACCCTCAACCAGGGAATCTCTTTCACGGAACTCAATTATTCGGTTGAGGACTCCATCGTTCATGATCACTACGGAGTGGTTAATGTCAATGTGAGCGGTGAGGGGATCTACCGGAATCTGTACAATTTTATCTACCGGATGGAGAACAGCAGCCCGATCATTCATATCCGGTCCATGCAGCTTCAGAATATTAATGAACTGGAAAAGCTGAGCCGCGTTAATTTCCAGTTGAGCCTCGCATTGTATTATAACCGGGATGATCAGTTCGACCGGGTTACGACCCTGGCCACGGTTCAGGGGCCCGGCAATATCGGTCATAACCCCTATTACTCACTCATTCATCCGGTGCCTCCGAATGAGGATGAACAGGTGGATGTGGACAACAGCCGCATTATCGGGATGACATCACGCTACATATTGGTACGCGATCAGAATGCTGCGTTGCAGCGGCTGACGGTTGGTGATCGCGTATATCTTGGAGCACTGCAGCAAATTGACACCGATGATCAGGTGGCGGTTTTCCACCTGAACCGGGGCGGCTTGTTTGATCGGGTAACTTTGACATTGGAATAGAACGATTTTAACCAGAAACGGGAGCAATTCATGATGTATCGAACAGTAATAACCATTATCGCGATCTTTTTCGGGACCGCAGGGTTCGCAGCAGGACAGCAGGACCGGCTGCCGCAACGGGAATACGTTAACCCCGAAGAGCAGATCGTGCTGGAAGAGAGTGTTCCTTTTGAGGTCGCTTTGGAGCTGATAGAGGAGCTCGCCGAAGAGTTCCGCGGCAAGTTCATCATGGATCGTTCCGGCTTTTCCGGCCCGATCGGGATTCCCATTCAACGATTGCATTGGAGAGACGCTTTGTCGCGGATTGCCTCCTTTAATGACCTGGCCGTAGTGGAAGAAGAGCGTTTATATGAGATCATTCGTGCCCCGGATGATGCCGAACCGGATACCGCCCCTGAAGTCCCCCGGGCGGTACAGGAGAAGTTCAATTTTGACTCACGCGAGATCGAGATTAAAGCCACATTTTTTGAGGGAAACCGTCAGTTGATCCGGGAACTTGGTATCGATTGGAGCACACTCAATAATAACAGGGTCAGAGTGGACAATACCGCTGCCGCTTCGGTGAGCGAGGAAGTTTTTGAGGTATCGGTGAACTGGGATGACGTTGCCAATACCGGATGGGATATTACAGCGCTGTTCAGTGCCTTTGAGTCAAGCAATCAGGGGGAAGTGATCTCCTCACCGACCATCAAGGTTGTAGAGGGCGAAGCGGGGCGCATTCAGGTGGGACAGGATTTCTCCATCCGCCAGCGTGATTTTGCCGGGAATGTGATCGATCAGTTCTTTAGTACCGGGACGATTATGGAGGTAACTCCGATGATCTACTATCACGAAGGCACCCCGTTCATCTACATGACGGTGGATGCCGAGCGGAGCACCGCATCCCCGGGAGCAGTAAGTACGATTGTCAACAAACAGGAAGCTACGACCGAGGTATTGCTGCTGAGCGGGGAATCAACGGTTATTGCCGGGCTTTATGAAACCGAAGAAAACGAAGTGCGGCGGGGGATACCATTCCTGAAGGATTTGCCGGGATGGTTTTTTGGCCTGCGGTATCTTTTTGGATATAACTCCACCGAACACAGCGTCCAGGAGCTCGTGATTGTCCTGCAGGCAAGCCTGGTCCCGACCCTGCAGGAACGTCTTGATGGTACCATGTACTCCATTCCGGAGTCGATTGATCAGATGCGGCGCAGTTTTATTGAGCTGGAAGACCTGGAATAGGGCGCTGGTTATCCTGGCAATGTAGGATGGGTTACCACCGGGAGAGTTTCCGCTGGAGGAAGCAATGAGTGGCGAGATCCCCGTCATGTCCAATCTGATCGAAGAGTTTGAGGAGGAACTGTATAATATCATATCAATTAACGTCAGAGAAGATCATGATGAGATTTCTCTGGATATCAATGGCAATGAGGTGGAACTGCAGATGTTTGCAGGGTTTTATGTTGCCGAAGATGTTGATATTGTACCGGAAGAGGAGATCAGTTTTAACCTGCAGATAGATGGTGATTCCCGTTCCGGAGAACTGGAAATACCCGCATTGCTGCATGGTGAAATTCCTGATGAATTTGACCTCAATGCCGATTTTATCATGGAATGGACAATTGCCGATGATCCTTCCCTTTTTGTTGCGCCTCTGATACTGGAAATACAAACTGATTTTGAAGATTTTACCAATGTGTTAGACGGGAACGAGCGCAGCCATACCTTCTCCCAAAGTCTCTACAGTGATGTTTCAGAAGAAGATTTGACACAAGTGGAAAGTGTAATCTCGGCAATTTCTTATAAAGTGATTGACAATATGCTTTTCATGGCCGGGTCAGAAAAATACCGGCTGTACTCCGGTTCCACTTTGGGAAAAATGCAGGAAGACGAAGAAGATGAGACGTCAGCCCGATATGAGCGCCGTACACGTCCACTCATACAGCGATAGAGCCTGCTATCAACACATTTCTGCCATAGAAAAAGCGTGACTGCTAAATGAACAATCACGCTTTTTAGGAGATTCATATACCTTTTTACTAAAAGGAAACACTTCCTTTTTTAAGGTTTGGATCCCATCCTCATATAGTCCACTGACACTATTTAACCAGCAGCATCTGCCGGGTCCGGGTAAATTCCCCGGCTGTGATACGGTAGATATACATGCCGCTGGAGAGCCTGGATGCGTCAAACGGCACATCATAACTGCCGGGGCTCTGTTGCTCTGATACCAGCACCGTGACCTGGCGGCCGAGGGCATCGTAGACCGAGAGCCTGACATTTGCCGGTTCGGCGATGGTGTACCGAATCCGGGTGACCGGATTAAACGGATTGGGATAGTTCTGGAAGAGGTCAAACTGTTTCGGGTGTTGGGCCATATCATCTTCAATACCGGTTGTCCGCACCTCGAACGTTCTTGTTTCACTCCATTGAGGGTCCGCGTCATCAGCA
>SLLW01000245.1 GCA_007133875.1 Balneolales bacterium
AAAAGAAAGTGGAGCAGAACAACTTCAGCATCCGGAAACGTCAGCTGGAGTACGATGATGTGCTGAACAACCAGCGGAATGTGATCTACGGCTATCGGCGCAAAGCGCTGCTGGGGGATGGTTTGAGCAGTATGCTGCTGAACATGCTGGAGGATATGATCTCCGCCATTGTCGATGAGCTGTACAAAGAAGGTGATTACGATGGAATCCGGGAACGGATGTTGCGGCTCCTGGCCGTCGAGGTGGAAGTCGATCGCGAGAAATGGGCTTCGTTGCGTGAAGACGGGGTGATCGACCTGATTTTTGGTCAGGCGGTCAAAACCTATCAGGAAAAAGAGAATCGTCTGACCACGCCATTTTATAATGTCATAAAACAGGTCCATGAGTCGGATGCGGAAAACAAACCGACCAATGTTCAGATTCTGTTTACCGACGGGGTGAAACGGATGCGTGTGGTTGTGAATATTGAAGAGGCCATGCAAAATGAAGGCCGCGAAGTGGTCCGCTCGCTGGAGCGATCGGCGGTGCTTTCGGTGATTGATGAAAAATGGATGGAGCATCTGCGCGAACTCGACACGGTCAAGGAGGGGATCGGACTCCGGGCGTTTGGCCAGAAGGATCCGCTGCTGGAGTATAAACGCGAGGCGTTTAATATGTTCTCCCAACTGCTTGAGGATATCAATAATGATGTTATCTCCCTGGTATGGAGAGCGGTACCGGAAGTGGCAGCTGATCCGAAGCAGATGAAACAGGCCAAACCGACCAAAGCCAAGGTGGATCTGAACAAACTCAAGACCCAGCACGACTCGGCCGAGAATATGGGAATGCGATTCGGCGGAGGCGGAAACGGAGACGGAGCGGCTCAGCAGGCGGCACGGTCGGCCGGACGCGGAGAAAAGGCGAAACGTCAGCCGGTGGTGGTTGAGGATAAAGTCGGACGGAATGACCCCTGTCCCTGCGGATCAGGCAAGAAGTACAAGAATTGCCACGGGAAGTGAGATTGCCGGGCTATTTCGATGCAGCCCAATCTTTAAAATCTGATACCAGTACATAAACGCCCGGCAGCAGGATCAGCGTCAGAATGCTTCCGACCAGCAGCCCGCCGATGACGGTGACGGCCAGCGGCTGAAGTAGTTCGGATCCTTCACCTATGCCCAGGGCAAGTGGCAGCATGCCGAACATGGTGGTCAATGTAGTCATCAGGATGGGGCGGAACCGTACTTCCCCGGCCCGGACGACCGCTTCAATCACACCGGATTGGGCACGGTTCGCTTCGATGAACTCAACCAGCAGAATCGCGTTGTTTACAATGATGCCGATCAGAAAAATAAAGCCCAGCAACACCGGGGCGCTGAGCGTCAGGCCTGTAATCCATAACATCAAACCGACGCCGATAAATGCGAATGGCAGCGTGGCCAGGATCACCAGCGGACTCGTAAGTTTTTCATATTGCACCACCATCACTACAAATACGAAGAATATCGCCAGCACGATGGCCAACTGAAGTGAACGGGAGGACTCTTCGATAGCTTCCTGTTCTCCGCTATAGATGAGACTGTAGCCGTCGGGAAGATCGTACCCCTGTAATTCGGTGCGGATCCGGCCGGCCACTTCTCCAACCGTAGCTTTATCCATATTTACGGTCGTATTCACCCATACGACGCGGATCTGGTTGAATCGTTCGATATGGGCCGGACCGGTGATCTCTTCGAATGAGACCAGGCTGCCGAGCGGCATCGACTGCCCGGTCATGTTGAATACGGGGATGCGCGAAAGGCCTTCCGTCGTTCCGGTGATCTCCCGGGGCATGCGAACCCGCACATTGTACTCAAAACCGCCTTCCACAAATTGGGTCGGCACAACTCCTTCAACCGCATTGTGCACCAACCCGGCAATCTGATCTTCACTCATGCCGTGGCCGGATGCCCGCTCCTCATCCACACGGATTAAAAGCTGCGGTACACGCCCCTCACGCCCGATTTGTATGCTTCCCAATCCGTCGAGCCCCTCAAGACGACCGTAGATGGACCGGGCCTCGGTTTCGAGCACATCAAGGTTCTCACCTACAACCCCAATGGCAATGTCGGCATCCAGCAACCCGGTCTGAACACCCGGCAATCGCGGCCCGCGAATCCGCTCCTGCACAAAGGGCAATCCGAGGTTGCCGGTCCTTCCCGAAAATTCCGAAACCCACTCCTCTGCCGAATACCCGCGCCGCTCTGACAATGGGGCCAGTTGTACCACCAAATCAATCATCCCCCCGCGTATCGAGAGCTGCCCGCCCCGGAAGTAACCGCCGACGGTCATGTAGACCGTTTCGACATGGGGCATCTCGCCGATGGCCTCTTCAATGATGTCGGCAGCTTCGTTGGTTGGTTCGATGGAGGTGCCGGACGGCAGCACAAACCGCATGGTGATTCGCCCGTCATCGACCGGTGGAAGAAACTCGGTGCCCAGTCCGCGGATAATATAGATGCTTCCACCCAGTAGTATCAGCGCTCCCGCCAGGAGCCAGACACGACGACGGATCATAAAGCGAAGCGACCGGGTGTATTTGCCACGCACGTTCAGAAAGGCCCGGTTGAAATACCGGACGGGCAAAGATTCGGAGAGTCCGCTGCGCCAGGGCCGGCCGGCAAGTTGGGCTGACAGGGTGGGGACGATGGTGATAGCGGCAACCAGGGAGGCCAGAACAGCAAAAGCAATGGTCAGGATGAGCTCCCGGAACAGGAGGGCAGCCAGGCCGGTTACCAGAAGAAAGGGGAGGACGGCGGCGAGGTTGGTCATGGTTCCGGCGGTGACGGCCGACAGAACTTCCCGTGAGCCGTTGTGGGCGGCGTCGACGGGGGAATCCCCTTCCTCCTGCTGCCTTCGGAAGATATTCTCCAGCATGACAATCGCGTTGTCTATCAGCAGGCCGACCCCGAGCGCAAGTCCGCCAAGGCTCATCACGTTCAGTGTGAGTCCGCTGACAGCCATGAGCACAAAAGTGGCAATAACCGCTACGGGCAGGGTGATGGCAATGATCAAAGAGCGCCGAAAGCTGCCGATGAAAAAGAGAATGACAGTGATGGCCAGGAATCCGCCCAGCACAGCGGCAATGCTCACCGAACGAATGGATGCATTGATGAAGAAGGATTCGTCCCGGATGATTTCGTATTCCATATCCGGAGTGATGAACCCGGAATCCTCCAGCTCGGCCAGCCGGGATTTGATCTGTGCGATGGATGCCGAGGTGTTGGCAAGGGGCTGTTTCATGATGGAGATTTGCACCGCATCCTCCCCGTTTAACCTGGCGAAAAGCCGTTGTTCGCGATGGCTGTCACTTACATCGGCAATATCGGAGAGACTGATTCTCCGGTCGGACACACCCAGCCGGATTCTTGTTCCCGCAACATCTTCGGCAGTCCGGTAACGGGTTTCGGTTCGTGCCATAATATCATATTCCGGGGAGGTGATATTTCCGGCGGAACGGTCCACACTTCGTCCTCGCAGCAGCTCGCTGATGTCGGTCAGGTTGAGTCTGTAGGAGCGCAACCGCTCCGGTTCTACCACCACATCGATCTCCCGCTCCCTGCCTCCGGCGATATCAATGGTACCGACCCCGGGTATGGAGAGCAGTTGAGGTGCCAGCTGTTGATCCACCCAGTCGCGCACCTCAATCGGTGACCGGACCGGTGAACTGATGGCCAGCTCAAAAATCGGGTCCTGTGACGGGTCCATCTTCATGATACGCGGCGGATCGATACCGTCAGGCAGCTCGGTCCGGGCACGTTCCAGCTGGCGGGCCGCGTCCTGCAGGGCAAGGTCGATGTCGGTTTCGTAGTCGAAGAACATCTCGATATAACTGCGCCCCTCCGATGCACGCCCGTGGATTTCCGTGAGATTTTCGGTAGCCGCCAGATTGCGCTCCAGGGGACGTGTTACCTGTTCTTCGATTACTTCAGGAGTGACACCGGGATAATTCACTACAACCCGTACATGGGGATAATCGACCTGGGGAAGCAAATCCACCGGCAGCCGGCCGAAAAAGAGCAGGCCCAGCACCAGGACAACCGATGTGATGGCAAGGGTGCTTAGGGGACGCCGGATGGCAATCGACGAAAGGCCTTGTTGTCTGTGTTGGGGATGGGTGTTGCTGGAATTGGGCATGGTGTTAATCAGAGAACGGATATGAAAATAACATTACGGCGATTCCGGTTGCAAAATTGGAGAGCCCGAATGGAAATGTGCAAAATATTGGCGGTTTATGATACATGGGTGTTCCTGATGTTGGTGGCTTATTCACGGAAGCCGGAGCGTCGGAATCTACCGACCACCCGGACCCGGGTTCCATCTTCCAGGGCATCGAGATTGGCGGCGGCAACGGTATCCTCATCATCCAATCCCGAAAGGATCTGGGCATGGCCGTCACGCCGGATACCGATTTCCACGTGGTTCATCGCAACAGTATCGTTTTGCTCATTGAGGACAAACACAACCGTCTCCCCATTACGTTCGGCGAGCGCTTCGGTTGGGACCGCCAGGCTTTGCTCTTGCCGGTCGGTTACAAACCGGATCCGGGCAAGGTAACCGGGCCGGATCACACGGCCGGCAGCCTCCTGGTCCAGCTGAACTTCAACCGTGAACAATCGGGATTCGGCATCGCTTTCCGGGAATATCCGCCTGATTCTCCCCTCGAATGTTTCGCCAGGATAGACATCGAGTGTCACTTCCAGTGTCTGGCCGGTCTCCAGTCCGGTAAGGTCCATTTCGGAAACACCCGGGCGCACAACCAGGTTGTTCAGATCGGCAATCTGAAACAGTTGTTCGTTTTCCGAGACGCTGTTGCCGATTTCGACATCACGCGAGGTTACGACCGCGTCAACCGGCGCTTTGATACGCCCGTATTCTATAAGCAGCTCCAGTTGCTCCACTTCACTTTGTGCAAGTTCGTAGGTACTGCGATCATTCAGATAGTCAGCTTCGCTTATCGCTTCTCTATCAAACAGTTGTGCCGATCGCTGATAGTTTCTCTCCGCCTCGTCCAGTGCGACTCTGGCTTTTCGGAGATCGGTTTGTTGCAGCCGGGTGTCGATTTTTGCCATCAGGTCACCCTGCTGTACAACATCGCCCTCCTCAAAATGAACCTCCTCCACCAGGCCGGAAATTTGCGAGGCTACAAAAACCCGCTGATACGGTACAACCGTGGAGGAGGTCCGGAAAGTGTGTGACAAATCCCGGTAGATGGCCTCGCTGGTGGTAACCGAAACGGCTTGTTCCTCCTGATTGGCGGGTTCCTCCGACGTACAGGAGCTGATGGCCAGTATAAAAACAACAGCCAGATTGGCTAAAGGAAAGAATTTAAGTAACATTGGATTCATAATAACGAAGCGGTGGGAAGTGTCACTTTCCCGGTCCGGATACATTCGGAATAGTCAATATTTTTAATGGATACCTATATCTGATACTGTTAACATATATAAAAAGTTCATTTTATTAAAGGTGTGAAATTGATCCGGACGGATTTTTAAAACAGACTTCATTATCTTATTTTTCATCAGCAGAATCAGCAGAATCAGCAGAATCAGCAGAATCAGCAGAATCAGCAGAATCAGCAGAATCAGCAGAATCGCATAGTTAGTCCGGCTGGCCATCCGGTTTCCAGAGCCCCCACGCTCATCAACAGAAAATAATATTTGCGCTACATGGTTTTATCAAAAGCTTGCACGTACGGTATTCTAGCTTCACTCTATGTGGCCAGGGAGTCATCCCGGTCAAACGGATACGTCTCCATCGGGAAGATGAGCGAAAAGCTGCACATCTCGTTCCATTTCCTGACCAAGATTCTCCAGGAATTGACATCGGCCGGACTGCTGACATCCATGAAAGGCCCGAAGGGCGGTGTGGCACTGAAACGGGATGCCGGCAAAATCACACTGCTTGATATCATCATCGCCATTGACGGGATGAAAGTGTTCACCGAGTGCTTGCTGGGGATGCCGGGATGCGGAACCGAAAAGCCGTGTCCGGTTCATGATGAGTGGGCGGAGATCCGGGAGGATCTTTATGAGACATTCCGTTCCAAAACCCTGGGGGAGACCGTTCAAAAAATTGAGGAGCTGGATCTGCGTTTTGCGCTGCCGGAATTGTTCGACCGGTGAGTTCGGGATGTGATGGTGCCCATGGGTGCTGATCGGTAGGGGGGTACCTGCCGGGTGAAAAATGTTGATAACAGCGAATATAATCTGTATATTTAAGACCAAATACTCTTAAATAAAACGATGCGTTTCCCTCCCGGGGAACTGAAAATAATATTTCAAAATGATGACCACAGAGACTATTGTAGACGTTCGGGAATTGGAGTGTGAGGGGAAATTTTCCGCCATCTTCAGTGCATTTGATGCGCTGGAGCCCGGCGATTCCTTTATCCTCGTAAATCTGTTTGATCCCAAACCGTTGAAAAACCAGATCGAAATCAGGCGTGGCCGGAACTTCAGCTGGGAATACCTGGAAAATGCGCCCGGAATCTGCCGGATTCGCATTGGAAAAACCGGCGCATGATGAGCGGGGCAGAAGAGATCCGCCGGACGGTTGTCGCCCGGCTGCGCGATATCATCGATCCCGAAATTGGTATTAATATCGTTGATCTGGGACTGATTTACGCGATCAGGGTGGAGGATGGCGATCTTGAAGTGCAGTATGCCACCACCACTCCGGGTTGCCCGCTTCGCCGTTTTATCGAACAGCAAATCAAGGTAGCCGTACAGCAACTGCCGGGTATAACCCGATCCGAGGTCCTGTTTGTAACCAGCCCATCCTGGCAGGTCGAAATGGTTGCCGGGCATGTATCGCTGTTTCGATCACAGGCACGGTAGGTGGATCATCATGAGAAACGGCCTCTCTCTTAATCTGCTTTTTGGGGTGCTGATGGCCGGTGCGGCAGCCGGACTGCTTGCGGGCCTGTACAGCGGACTCCTGCTTCTTGGTCTCTCCCTTCCTCAACCGCTGGATATCGGCGGCGCTGTCCACGGTCCGCTCATGATCAACGGATTCCTCGCCGCTCTCATCTCCCTCGAACGGGCAGCGGCACTCGAACTGCGATGGACCTACGCCGCTCCAATCGGGTTTGTGCTGTCGACCATATTTCTGATCTCCGGAAACCTGTTCTGGTTCGGTATGTTTTTGATGACCGGTTCGCTGTTGCTGGTGATCATTCTTGCCTATCTGCTCAAATTGCATCCATCCACTTATCATTTTATTATGCTGATGGGGGTTTTGGCTCTGCTGGCCGGGAACTTCGGTTTTGTCAGAGGCTGGCCGGTAAGCGAGCTGGCGGGATGGTGGATCGCCTTCCCGGTTCTGACCATCTTCGGTGAGCGGCTTGAATTAAATCGCATTATGCGTCCGCCGGAAAAGGCGCAGTGGCTCTTCACCGGATTGGTGATTGTCTGGCTTGTCAGCCTCTCCCTGCTTCCTGTTGACCGCGATGCGTTCTGGGTTATTTCGAGCGGTATCCTGATTTTACTGTCCCTGTGGCTGCTGAAATACGATATCGCCCGGCGAACAATCAGGACATCCGAGTGGCCCCGTTTCAGCGCGCTGGGCATGCTGACGGCCTACGTTTGGATCATCATCGCCGCGCTGTTCGGTATGTGGTACGGACTGCCCTATGCCGGGCCGGTTTATGATGCCATCCTGCATATCTTTTTTGTGGGATTCGTATTCAGCATGATCTTTGCCCACGCTGCCATCATCATCCCGGCACTCACCGGACTCACGGTCACCTATTCTGTCTATTTTTATCTTCCGTATCTGCTGCTAAACGGATTCCTGGCTTTGCGGATCATCGGGGATCTAATGTGGATTCCGGAGCTGCGCGCCATAGGAGCGTATGGGAACGTGCTGGCCATTTTGTTGTTTCTGGGCGGGATTCTGTTCCAGGTGGTCCGGTCGGCCGGATTCCCCCAAAAGATGAGATGACTAACGTTTTGTGATACTGAATTTGCCTGTTTCGTGGCGGAACTCAGGGTAAAAAGTTGGTGGGTTGTATCGCAATTTCTGGAAATGCATTCCGTACTTTTTTGTCCAAAGTAATCAGTGGTACTGACATGTCATTAGCAAGACTTACAAATTCACAGTCGTAAGAAGAGCAATTGGATTTGTTGACAAACTCAAGTACTTGCGACGAATGGACATGAAACTGTCGATCTTTCATCAACTCCTGCGCTTTCTCTGAAATTTGTAAAGCCATACTCAAATCGATCAACTGTTTTCTCAAATATAAACTCACTACATTTCTGAATTCACTGATCCATAAGAGAGGGGCGATCCATTCCGGATCCTGTTCAAAAATCTGGTCACAGAGTTGAGAATGATCAGAGGGCAGCCAGAAATGTGCAATGATGTTGGTATCAACTACAATCACGGCCTACCCTGATCAATGGCTTTTTGAATGAGTTGGGCAGAGAGACTACCTTTTACTTGTTGCCTCATTTTGCGGGCTTGTCGAAGAAACTCCTCCGGAGAGGGGCGATGAGGCAGTGTAGCTTGTTCCAGGCACGCAATAATTTCACTATTAATACTGCGATGCTGGGTTTGTGCGCGCTTTCTAAGTTGCTGGTAAATTGGATCAGGAATGTTTTTGACAGTGATGCTTGGCATGGCTCATTAGTTTCATTATGGTATAGTTATGAAACTAATGTAAGGGGCTGAATATTGCAAGCCATGATAGCCACTTAACCGATGTTATCGGACCAGGGTGACCGCAATATAGACAATTACCAGTCCGAGCAGCAGATTTACCCGTCCGGCCCATTTGGATGCGGAGCGCAGGCGGCGGGTCCGGGGATGATCGGGATCCTCATCCATCAGAACTGCCGCTTTGGGCCCCAGCCAGAAATCGTGGATGCCACTGACAATAAGCACAACCGCAAAAAGCACCGATTTTTTTCCAATCAGCAAACCGTAACCTGAGGACCAGAAAGCGGCATCGGTCAGGTGCGGCATTCGATACCCCTGTCCCCAAAGCGCCAGAAACCCCGTCAGCAGAAGCAACGGGAATAACGCCCAGCTGATCCGGCTGAAGCGTGTTCCGAGTTCGGTAAACAGTAATCCTTTTTGTGCTGCCAGACGCCGGCGTGTGGCCGGAACAAGCACCGCAACGGTAAAAAGCATACCGCCAATCCAGAACATGGCGATCAGAATATGTATATAAACAGCCCACTGATACATGGTTTCACATTCCGGATTAGCGGTATATGGATGTCAGAGATGTGATCCGCCGGCCGGTGGGTAAACCGGCGCCGGAACAGGTGATGAAATGATCACAATCGGACCGGATTATGCCAGCAGTGCTTCGGCTTTCCGGAAAAGGATGTTGTTTTCCAGATGGACATGCTTATGCAGATCTTCTTCAAAACCGGCCAGGTTTTTATAGAGGATTTGATATGTCATGCAGGCATCCTCCGGAGGGGTGAAATTGTTACTCGTTTCACGGATTTTAGCCATCAGGTTACCGGCACCATCGTGGTCGGATACCATTTTGTCCAACTCGGACCGGAGGGCGGCGGTCAGATTCGCATCAACCGGCTCCCCTTTTTCGTGAAGTTCGGCAATCTGATTGATCAGGGGAAAAACGGTCTCTTCCTCAGCCTGAAGGTGGTTCAACAGCTCATGGGACAAGGTGACGAAATCGTGAAAGATGGTAACATTCCAGGGATGACGCTCACCGTGCACACTCGCAACTTTTTGGGCATATGCAGCAATTTCACTGGTCTTGTTGCGCACAAATTTGTGGTGGGTATTCTGGATATAGTCGATCAGAAAAGCGGGGCTCCATTCGCTGTAATTTTCTCCGGTGGCCGCGGGGCTCCCTGCCAATTGCATCAGCAGGCCCTCAATGTTTTGGAGTTCCACATTCTTTTTTTCACACGCTTCTTTCAGGGTGATTCCGCCTCCGCAGCAGAAATCGATTCCGTGTTCCCGGAAAATACCGGCGGCATGATAATTTTCAGTGACAATGTCACCAACTTTTTGTTCTGAGAGATTTTCTGTTGTTAACATAATGTATTGGATTTGATGGGTATGAACTAATAAGAGTTATTTGTCTTAAATTGGTACAGCAACGATTCGGTCATTACAGGGGATCAGGTCTCCCGGGGTACGATGTGGTAGGTACAGGAGTGGCTCCCTTCCGGGATATAGGAGGTTCGCGCGACGTCACTGCCGAATATTTTTTTATAAAAAGCGATCTCCAGTTCACAGGGGAGCTGCGTTTCACCAATGACAGAGCGGAACGGACAGTTGCACTCTTTGATGATGATCGCATCCGGCCGGTCACCGGACCGGATCTCGGGCATGAAACCTTCCTGTTCCAACATGTTGCTCAAGGCGTTCAGGCGGGATTCTGCGGTATTGTCATCCGCTTCATCCATCCCGGCCTTCGCCCGCTCCGCCCGCTTGCTCCAGAACTTTTCGAAAAAGGTATGAAGCATCGCCTCACTGCCTTCCGATTTCAAAAAACGCAATAAATCGGTGAGCAGCTCCCGCTCTTCGGATGGAAACCGGCCATGCCCGTCAGTGGTAAGTTCAAACCGCAAGCCGGGCCGCCCGGGTCCTGACCGGTGATACGTTCTTTCTACCAGGCCGTCGCGCTCGAGCTGGAGCATATGTTCACGCAGTGTGGTTTTTGACAAGCCGGTTTTATCGACAAGACGATCCAGCCCAATCCCGCCATTGCGTTTGATTGCTTCAAGAATGTTGTATTTGGAGTCGCCTTGCATAAATATCTGAGATTGTATGGAGTTGGCAGAGCCGGATAACGAAAGTATGATACGCAGGAGGATATTTAAAATCAATTAAAACGGTATAAACCATTTTTATAAAAAATGACCGGATGACACGATTTATTTTGCACTTTAAAGAGCGGCTTGATAGATTATTTAGAGTTCTGAGCGGCAAAATATTATGCAAACCCGTTCAGATCGGTAACTATTAGTTTGCCGAGGCAAGATCCGCTACCCGGAATGCGGTTACGCAAGTAATCGAAAAATTTTTGATTCGGGTACCAGGACGTTGTCTCCCGTTATTATTCACAATAACCCCTGTCCGCTATGGCGAGGGCAAGAAATGTTATCCGCTGGTTGCTTCCTCCGGACCATTGGCGCCTGCCTGTGATCATCCTGGCCGGTTTCCTTGTAGGAATAGCAATCTATGCGTTTTATGTCTCCAACGCCGGCAGTTATCTGTCAGACTCCCCGCAGACCTGTGTCAACTGCCATGTTATGGCTCCGCACTACACTACCTGGTTTCACAGTTCCCATCGGGAACACGCCACATGCAACGACTGCCATGTCCCGCAGGATAATTTTGTGAATCACTATGTGAACAAAGCGCAGGACGGACTGCGTCACGCCTGGATATTTACCATGCGCGATGAGCCGTTTGTCATCCGCATCCATGAACCGGGAATGGATGTGGTGCAACAGAACTGCCTGCGTTGTCACGAACATACCAATCACCGGGTGAGTGCATTTGAAGGAACGGTTGCAAAAGCGCGCGCCGGGGAGCAGAAGCTGTGCTGGGATTGCCACCGCGAAGTACCGCACGGTGCCGTAACCTCATCCGCCAGCACTCCCTACACCAATGTCCCGCTGCCGGAATCACCGGTTCCCGAATGGCTTCGGTCTATGATGGGCGAAAGCGACGCCTCTCGCTGATCCGGACAGCAATCTTTAATCAGGAAATTTACGCACAAAACCGATCATCACCACACATTCATACCAACCTCAAACGGATTTGCCATCATGAAAACCCTGGGAAAACGCATAGAAGAACAACCCTGGATCGGCTGGGTCATCTTTTTGATCACCATAATCGTTGTCTTCCTGGCCGGATTGTTTACGTATACTATTGTGGAACGCCGGACCGAGGCCCAGTTTGTGTTCCAGCCGGCTACCGACCTGGACCCGTATGAGCCACGGCTCGAGGAGTGGGGCAAAGCGTTCCCTCGCCAGTTCAACACCTACAACCGGATGGCGGATACGACCTATGTCAGTCCGACACTCGGTGCGCCCAAAGCGGACCTGCTCGATGAAAATCCCAATATGGTAATTCTTTTTGCCGGATACGCTTTTTCCAGAGATTACAATCTTGCCCGGGGTCACTACTATTCGGTGGATGATGTGCGTCAGACGTTGCGGACCGGGGCCCCAATGGAGCCCGAAGACGGCCCGATGCCGGCGACCTGCTGGACATGCAAAAGTGCTGATGTACCCCGCTTGATAGCCGAATACGGTGATGATTTTTACGCGCATACCCTGGCGGAAATGGGTCATGAAGTGGTAAATCCCATCGGATGCGTGAATTGCCACGAAGCAGAAACCATGCAGCTGCGTATCTCACAACCAGCACTCGTCGAAGCGTTTGAACGCCGCGGGAAAGATATCACGGATGCCACGCACCAGGAGATGCGGTCGCTGACATGTGCACAATGCCATGTGGAGTATTATTTTGGACAGGATAATAAGCTCATCTTTCCGTGGGACAAGGGATTGGAGGTTGCCGAAGTAGAGGAGTACAAAGACGCGATCGAATTCGCCGACTGGATCCATCCGCTAAGTCGTGCTCCAATGATTAAAGCCCAGCACCCCGATTACGAGATTTTCATGAAAGGAATTCACGCGCAGCGGGGTGTCTCTTGCGCCGATTGCCATATGCCGTTTCGTACGGAAGGTGGTGTCAAATACACCGATCACCGGGTTCAGAATCCGCTGAACAACATCTCGAATGCCTGCCAGACATGCCATCGGCAAAGCGAGGCGGAACTGACCCGCAATGTGGTTTCGCGGCAGCAGGATGTGTACGAAGTTCGTGAACGGCTGGAACGCGCGCTTGTGAAGGCACATCTGGAGGCCGAATTTGCATGGAACGAAGGCGCTTCCGAAGAAGAGATGGAACCGGTATTGCAGAAAATCCGGACGGGACAATGGCACTGGGACTACGGTGCCGCCAGCCACGGCGGGGCGTTTCATGCACCACAGGAGATGATGAAAATTTACGGTAACGGACTGGATTACGCACAGGAAGCACGGCTGGAACTTTCCCGCATCGCAGCCAGATTTGGGCATACGGATGAAATCCCAATTCCGGACGTATCCACCAAAGAGAAAGCCCAGGCGTATCTGGGGATTGACCTGGAACAGTTACAGCGGGAAAAAGATGAGTTTCTTCAGACCGTGGTGCCGGAGTGGTTGCGTCGCGCAGATGAGCGCCATCGTGCATGGGATGCCGGCGATGAAGCGCCAAGTCAGTTTTGATGACGGGATTCCGTATCAAATTCACATAATGAAATCATGTTGGAGCGATCCAAAATTAATAAAGAGGAAAAACGGAATGTGACCAGAAAACCGGTTTGGGTATTTCCGTGGGGATACCGGGAATCGTTTCTGATTGCCACTGCCATTCCGGCCATCGGATTTGGCCTGGAGTGGGTGACGCCGGGTGACGGCCTGTCGGCACCGGCCTGGCCATGGAATGCCGTGCTGGGGGTCCTCCTCCTTTTGGTTCCGGTTGCACTGCATCTGTTTTTCCGGAAAAATGATCTTGTCAACTGGCTCAGCAGAATTCCCGCCAGTATGGGTGCCATCGCCGCCGTTATATTTTTGGTCTTGTTGATGGGGCTTTTTCTGCAGGGACAACCATCCGGGATTACCTGGGTCGATCGGTTCGGCCTCACCCGCCTGACCACCAGCTGGCCATTTATGTTGGCCATTACATGGTTCCTTTTTGTACTTGGTATGGCCACAATCCGCAGGATGATCCCGTTCAGAGCAAAAAACATCGGTTTCCTGTTGAACCATCTCGGCTTGTGGATCGTGATTGCCGGTGGAATTCTTGGCAGCGGAGATCTGCAGCGGGTTACCATGACGTTGCAGGAAGGACAAACGGTCTGGTATGGAACGGATCGTGCCGGCAACACCGTCGAATTACCGCTGGCTCTGGAGCTGCAGCGGTTCCACATGGAGGAATATCCGCCCAAAATGGGTATCGTCGACCATGAAACCGAGCGGCTGGTCATACAAAATGAAAACGATCTGGTGGAGATTGCCGCCGGAAAACAAGGGGCGATGTCTGGCTGGGAGTATCATATCCGGACATTCTACAAGGAATCGGGCCGGATCGCGGATCGATACGAGCCGGTTCATGATATCGGTGCGGCGCCTGCGGCACTGGTAGACGTGGTGAATCCCACTTCCGGCGATACCATCAGCGGATGGATCACCTGTGGCAGTTTCAACATGGAACATCGTTTTTTACAGCTTGATGATCAGGTTTCCCTTGCGATGACGGTTCCCCAGTCCAAACGGTATATGTCGATTGCCCGGTTGTATACCGAGAGCGGTGAGCATGGTGTGATTGATATAGAGGTGAATGATCCGTATCGTACCGAAGGATGGGACCTGTATCAGTACAGTTATGATGACCGGTTTGGCAAGTGGTCACCGATCAGCGTGATTGAAGCAGTGAATGATCCCTGGCTGCCGTTTGTATATACCGGTTTTATAATGTTACTGTTGGGGGCAGGCTATATTTTCTGGGTTGGTAAAGAGAAAGCCGATGAGCTTGAGATTGGCCCGGATAAGGAATCGAAGAGTGATTCCGGGGGGAATCAGACCGTGACTACCAACGCTGAAGGGCTGGATGGTGCTGAGGGGACGCCATCCGGCCTGAAGGCGGACCGATTTACCGGATCGGATGAGGATGTCAGTTCCCATGTGAAGAATGGTTTGAAGAATGGTTCGGGGGCCAAACATGACCGAGTCACAGAGAAAAAAGTGGAGACGGGAAACGGAAAGGATGCACCCCGCAGCAAAGAGAAGGAGGACATCACATGATGACCTGGAGTATATTTCCGGCAATCGCTCTGACAACCGGCGGACTTTGGGCCGCATCGGTGGCGGCAATGTATGTTTCCATTCGAAAACCCCGCGCTGAAGTTCTGGCACATCTGTTGTTTTGGACCGGAATGTTGGTGTTGACTCTGTTTATCATGAGTTTGTGGAGCAGCCTGGAGCGGCCACCGATGCGAACATTGGGGGAAACCCGTCTCTGGTACGCGTTCTTCATCCCTCTGATCGGATATCTGACCTGGCGGAGATGGGAGCTCAGGTGGGTCATGTCTTACAGCATGTTAATGGCGTTTGTTTTTTTGGGGATCAATGTGATGAATCCCGAGATTCATGACCGGGCCCTGATGCCGGCTCTTCAGAGTCCCTGGTTTGTTCCGCATGTCATTGTTTATATGTTTGCATATGCACTTCTTGGCGTATCGGCGATTGTTGCTGTCAAGGCACTGTGGGATGATCATCGCGGTTTGTTGAAACCCGGGACGTTGCATCTGGCTGACAATATGGTCTATATCGGATTTGCTTTTCTGACCCTGGGCCTGGTATTCGGAGCTATCTGGGGCAAGGAGGCGTGGGGCCACTATTGGAACTGGGATCCCAAAGAGGTATGGGCACTGCTGACCTGGGTGGTTTATCTGGCATATATGCATATCCGCGCACACCGTCCCGGCCTGGTCAAACCCGCCATGTGGACCCTGGCTCTTGCATTTGTGGTTCTGCTTATCTGTTGGTTTGGGGTCAATTACCTGCCATCCGCACAGGGAAGCGTTCATACCTATTCGTGATTACCCGGTAATTGAATGGCAGGCACCCCCGGGCAGTCGAAAATCGCTTCGGTCTGAATCGAAAAAAAACTTTTTTGCTTGCTTTATATTTTCATAGATAGTATAATAGGATAAAATACTCTTAAATACGATATATGCACTTTTCCAAAGCCAGTACATACGGAATAAGGTCGGTGGCCTACATTGCTGCCCAAGGCGATGAAGCGGTCGTCTCCATTCGTGAACTGAGTGATCGTCTGCAGATACCGGCTGCATTCCTGACCAAGGTCATGCAGCGCCTGGCAACAGGAAATATCGTAAAGACCATGCGCGGCTACGGTGGCGGGATCTCTCTCCACAAAGCGCCATCAGAGATTAGTCTAAAAGATGTTATTCTAACCATCGACGGGGAGGAGGCCTTCCAGCAGTTTTGGCTGGGTATACCCGAAGAACATATGAAGCAGGTTCCCGCTTTCCACTCCAAATGGATTGAACTGAACAACAATATTGACGCATTTTTTACCAATACCTGTATGACAGAGCTGTTTCCATATGAAAAAATAAATAAGGTAAACGACCCGGAGACAAGCAGCACTTTTTTTTAATCCTATTTTCAGATAAAGTACACTTAAATCCTATTTATAATGAAAAAAGCAATACTCCTGATAATTACCCTTCTCTTCCTCGCGGCCTGTGGCAATGGTGATGAAACGGCTGATGATGCGGAAGATCCCGGTAGTGGCGAATTGACCGATTTTGAATTGGAGCACGGAATCGGCCCCATTGATGAGCCCCTGGAGGTTGGTGATATCAATCTGGACCGGGCTCGGGCCGGTGCCGAATATTTCGACAGCCGGTGTGCATCCTGTCATCGAATGGAGCAGCGCTTTGTGGGACCACCGCTGGGTAACATAACGGAAAACCGGTCACATGAATTCGTCATCAATTTCATCCTTAATCCCGAGGAAATGACCCAGAAGCATCCGGTGGGACAAGCTTTGCTCCAGGAGTATCTCACAACAATGCCCTATCAGAATGTAACGGAAGAACAAGCTTTTGAAATTCTTGATTTTCTTCGCCACTACGCAGATACAGGGGAGGATCTTCGCGATTAATCATTAAAAAAAAGCATTACACATCAATCAAAAACATATCTATTAGCTAATACGGAGAACATTATGGTACAAAAAGCAACATTATGGAAGGTGTCGACCATCGTGCTGGGTATCGGGCTGCTGTCGGTACTTATGTACGGGTGCCCATCACAGACCGATATGCTTGACAGTGGTGATGCCGCATCCAGGGTATATGTCGCACCCGGAGAGTATGACGAATATTACACATTTATGTCGGGGGGATACAGCGGACAGTTAAGTGTCTGGGGACTCCCATCCGGACGTATGTTCCGCAACATCCCGGTATTCTCTCAGGATCCGGAGTCGGGGTACGGTTATTCCGAGGAGACAAAACCTCTGCTGATGACCAGTTATGGGTTTATTCCCTGGGACGATTCCCATCATCCCGATTTTTCGCATACCGACGGTATGCCGGACGGACGATGGATGTTTATCAATGCCAACAACACCCCGCGGGTCGCGCGTATTGATCTGACCTCTTTTGAGACCGTCGAAACACTGGAACTGCCCAATACCGGCGGTAACCATGCCTCCTCTTTCGTGACTGAAAATACCGAGTATGTTATCGGTGCAACACGGTTCAGTATCCCTTACGATATGGATGAGGATGTACCGATCGATTCTTATAAAGAAAACTTTGATGGTTCGCTGAGTTTTATCGCCGTTGATC
>SLLW01000076.1 GCA_007133875.1 Balneolales bacterium
GCATTGAGGGCTTTCTTCAGTTCATTGAAACTGATATCATCTACTCTGGTGAGTACGGACATCAGGGCGAGCCTGATCCGTGAATGAATCAGATTGTCAAGCTTTCTGTAATCCAGAGATAACGATTCTGTTGTCATTACCGTAAAGCAAAAGGTGGCCTGTCTCAGTCAGTAATGATTTGCTTTTTCACGATGGATAAGTAAATCATTATCATCAAAGTATAAACAATTTTTCTATAAGCAAAAGGTCCCTGAAATATAAATCCAAAATTAAATATACATAAACAAGCGTGAATCATAAAAAACTTCCCCGAAAAAGTGCCGGTCAAAAAGACCGGGCCGGTGAGTTGCTTTCAGATCTTTATGAAAACTACCCCAATCCACACTGTGCACTGAATTTCACCAATCCGTTTGAACTACTGGTTGCCACGATTCTTAGCGCGCAATGTACAGATGTGCGGGTAAACATTGTCACGGAAGAGTTGTTTCGAGATTATCCGACCCCCCGTGCATTTGCTGAAGCACCGATTCAGGAGATAGAGGAAGCTGTCAGGACAACCGGGTTTTACCGTAACAAGGCGAAAGCGATAAAAGAAACGGCACAAAAAATTGTTGATGAATATGATGGTGAGGTACCGCAAACGATGGAGGAACTGCTTTCACTGAGAGGTGCGGCCCGCAAAACAGCCAATGTTGTATTGGGAAATGCGTTTGGTATTAATGAAGGGGTGGTTGTGGATACCCATGTGAATCGACTGGCCAACCGTTTTGGGTTGACCCGACATAAAGATCCGGTTAAAATCGAGCGGGACTTGATGGCGCTTTTCCCAAGGGTTGAGTGGACAAACCTCTCCCATCTGCTTATAGCCCACGGACGTGCTGCATGCAAGGCGCGCTTTGCAAAACCGCCGGACCATCCGGTTTGTGTGAAATACGGAAGAAATTGTGAATGCAATAAAATGCGCTGATTTGTAGTTTTTTGTCGCATCAGGGATTTCGTAACGGAACAGTATGAAAGATTTACGAATATAATAGGAGTAATATGTCCGATAGCAGCAACAAAAAAGAGGAGTTACTGGTCAATGACATGGAGCAAAAACTACCGCCGCTCCGGTCAGGTGTAGAGATGATTCCGGTTACCCATGAAGAGCGGGAACTGATCTATTTCCATGACCCGCAGGGCTATATGGTCAAACCGTTTGTTCTGGACCGCCAGATTGCAGATCTGATGCCGATGTTTAATGGGCAGTACTCGGTGCGGGACATAAACGAGGAGCTGAAACGATACGATACCGATGTAGATGAAGAACAGCTGCTGCAATTTGTGCGTCAGCTTGATGAGGCACGCCTTCTGCTATCGCCCTGGTTTCGCCATTATAAGGATCAGGTAGAGCAAACCTTTGAGCGGGCCCGGGTGCGTCCGCCTGTATGCGCAGGACAGTCGTATCCGGCCGACGAAACCGAACTTTCGGATATGCTGCGAGCCGCATTTTCCACAAATGGCTCGGTGCCATCAGGAAATGGACAAATAAAAGCACTCTATGCTCCCCATATCGATCCAAGGATCGGACTCTCATCCTATGTTTCCGCATTTAAGCCACTTGCCGGTCTCAAACCATCCCGGGTTGTAATACTGGCAACATCCCACTATATGGGAATGTTTCATCCGATTTATGACGGGAAACCATTTAGCACTACCAGAAAAGATTTCAAAACGCCTCTGGGTGTGGTGAAGGTAGATCAGCAAGCCGTTGATATGTTGGAAGATACCGCTCATCGCACAGGCTGTTCCATGCAGGACCGGGCCCACCGAAACGAGCACAGTATTGAACTGCATCTGATATTTCTGCAACATCTCTGGGATCATCCGTTTGAAATGGTTCCCATCCTTGTTGGCTCACTGGAAGAGATGTACTATCAAAAAGAGGGTGATATCGGTCACAAAGTGGAGGCAATGGCATCACATCTGAAGAAACAGTACGGTGATGATGATACGCTGTTTCTGATCTCCGGCGATCTTGCCCATATCGGGAAAAAATTTGGCGATCAGAATCCTGCAGAAACCATGTTCGAAGAGGTCAGGAAGTTTGATAACAAATTTATGGATGCCGCCGTCAGGGGAGATTCCGGAAAATTATTATCCCTGGTGGGAGAGCAATACGACCCCTATCGTATTTGCGGGTTCCCTCCTCTCTATACAGCAGTGCGGGCACTCCAAAATGTAGAGGGCTCTGTTACGAGCTATGATTTATGGGATGAACAGGAACAGCAGAGTGCCGTTACATTTGGCTCTCTTTTGTATCATCGAACTCGCTAATCGCCTCAACCAGCACTTTTTTACTGGTTGGTTTGCGAAAGAAACGCTGAACCAGATCCTCTATACCGTACTGTTTGAAATGGTGCTCATCAAATCCACTGAACACAAAAATGGGTGTTTCCTGGTACCCGGGATTTTGACGAATGGTGCGTATCAGTTCGGCTCCGTCCCCCTCACCCTGAAGGTTCAGGTCCACGATGATCAGATCCATGGTGTTTTGTTCCAGTGCATCAAGAGCCTGATCAGGAGATTCAGTGGTAACAACATCCCAGGGTTCGTTTCGTAAAAATAATTTGATCAGCGTGTGGTTATCGAGATCATCTTCGACATACATAATATTTTTCAGAGGCATAACAAAGAGAAAATGAAGTAATTGCTTATGAATCCGGTTTTTCCGCGATATTCATTTTTTCAGCAAAATATGCGCAGAAATCACGCATATCACCAGCGATACGCTCATCGTCAACAGACTTTTGCAGTGTATCGGCCATGGTTTTAAGTGTCTCATAAAAGAAAATCTTCATCTCGTCCCGGCTCATATCCTTGGTCCAGAGATCAAGCCGAAGGGTATCTTTATTATTGTGATCCCAGAGGGATAGTAGCAACGCTCTGACCGGCACATCATTTGTCTCCAGGTCGTCAGCGTTCCAGACGATTTTCTCCGGAACCTGGTCATTGTCCAGTTCGACATTAATGCGGATTTCTTTTTTCATGTAAATTAAAACTGTAACAGGTTGTTAAAGAATAAATTTGCTACCCCCGAAATCATAAGATTGGCTGGACAAACCAGGACAGAGATTGTAAATAACCAGGAGATTGAAAATCAACAGGGTTCAGAGTGAAAATAGCAGAACGACACCGAACGAGCAAACAGAACTATACTTTTTAATTGACTAACTGCAGTAGTTGGTAATTTTGTCGATTGTTTGCTGCATGTCATTCGGTATGGGTGACTCAAAAACCATCCACTCCCTGGTTGCGGGATGTTCAAAACCGAGCAGCCGCGCATGAAGGCATTGTCTTCCAAGGCTCGAAAAGATATTCTGGAACATGGTTTTGCGTGACCCGGTATTCGGCCCGAAACGTACCGAATCACCACCGTAAACCGGATCACCCAGCACAGGATGTCCCTGCCATGAGAAATGAACCCGGATTTGATGGGTGCGGCCGGTCTCCAGTGTTACATCAACCAGAGCAAGATGGTCAAAACGTTGCAGTACATGATAATGCGTAATAGCCGGCTTGCCGGTTCCTTCTTTAACGACAGCCATTTTTTTCCGGTCGGAAGGATCGCGTCCAAGGGGCTGATTGATGGATCCTTCATCTTTTTGCGGGGATCCCCAGATTACGGCACGGTATATCCGGTCGACAGATTTTGCAGCAAACTGTTTGGACAGGTGGTGATGTGCCAGATCATTTTTTGCCACCACAAGCAGTCCGCTGGTATCTTTGTCCAGGCGATGCACGATTCCCGGACGTAATACGTCATCCTTGTTTGCTGCGGAAAGTGTTTGTGTATGATGAAGGAGGGCATTGACCATTGTACCGGTCCAGTTGCCAAATGACGGATGCACCACCATACCTGCCGGTTTGTCTACGACGATCAGGGTATCATCTTCATACACGATATCAAGTGGAATTTCTTCCCCGACGGCTTGAGGTGGTGGCGCTTTCGGGATGATGATGACGATTTGGTCTTCCGGCTGGACCCTGTAGGAAGCTTTTTCAAGAACTCCGTTAACACGAACCCATCCGTTACGGATCCCCTCCTGTACCTTGTTGCGGGTAGCGTTCTGGATAAACCCGGTTATATACTTGTCCAGCCGCATCTGTTCATGGTGCCCCTCCGGAACGACCAGGTCGTAGCGGGTGAACGCTTCCCGGTCATCCTCGGGAACATGATCCGGTTTTTTTTCGACATCTTTTGCCATATGGTGACGCCGCGTTTAACAGATTATTTTAAATGAGTTAATGAGTATCGGGCAGGGAAAAGGTAACAAATACCCGAATATTTTTGATTTTTTTGTAAGGATCCAGTCAGGTCCTGCTCTTTAATACAACTATTTATTTAAAGAGGATTCGGATAGCAAGATCCGGGCGTCTGTTACACATAGCCTTCATTCTAACAACGTTGAACGTGCTCAGCGTTGTTAGGATAGGCTTTTGTAATTCAGCTTTCCGATGCAGGAAGTGATGCGTGATTTTTCCCGGCACTGCGTTTACCAGGGGCTTTTTTTCCGGTGTTTTCAATAAATCCGGCCGAACGAAACACATGGTCGAACGCTTCCGAAATGTGGTCAACCCCGACAATATCAAGCCCTTCTTTGACCTTGACCGGTATTTCTGCAAGATCCGGAATATTTTCCCTGGGTATCACCACCTTTTTTATGCCTTTACGCTGAGAGGCAAGCAGTTTTTCATTCAATCCCCCAATCGCGTAGACATCACCCCGAAGTGTGATTTCACCGGTCACAGCGACATCGTGTCTGACGGGGGAGTCGGTGAGCAGGGAGATCATGGCAAGCGCGATACCCATACCGGCGCTGGGCCCGTCTTTTGGTATGGCCCCTTCCGGAATATGGACGTGCACTTCATTTTTCTCGAAGTAGTCATCCGGAAGTTTGAAAATCGTAGAATTAGAGCGTAC
>SLLW01000215.1 GCA_007133875.1 Balneolales bacterium
AATCCATCCATCTATCCCTATATGCGGGATCGGATCCAGGAAATCGTTCCTGAAAAATTCTGGAAATCATAACAAGTTACAAAACAGGCATCACATAGATTGATGCCGTGCACCCCGGAATATCCCGGGATTATATTCCGGCCAGAAGCCATGCACCATACCGGACGACAACCGGGTTCAAGGCTTGTACCGTGCCGGAAAGAAAGCGGAGATAATCCGGGCGGGATGGCCGTTGATGTTCGTATGAATTAACAGAAGCGAACCGAACTCACGGTCACTCGTATAATAATGTGAAAGCTGTCAAATCGGTGATACACCGTTGGCAGAAGATGTGTATGTAACGAATGTCGTCACCACCATTAACCGAGCATGAACTGAACCGGCATCTGCCGGACTTTTACCCGCGAATATACCGCATGGTTCGTGCTATGGTTTATGGAAGTGGACTGGATGCCGAGGATATCACTCAGGACAGCTTTTTGAAAGTGTATAACAAGCGTCACCTGTATAACGGAAAAAGCAGTCTCTACACCTGGACTTATCAGATCGCAAAAAACACCGTGTTGGATGCGCTGAGAAAACAAAAGCTTCGCCGCAGGATTTTCTGGTGGGAGGAGTCGGAAACCGACCCTGAAACGTATTATGCATCAGAAGAAGGCGATGAAACATTGGACCGGCGTGAACGAAAACGTTTACTTCACAGGGCCATGACCAACCTGCCGGAGAAAGACCGGTTAATGATCACTATGCGTGATCTGGAAGGGATGTCATATGATGAAATTGCAGCTGTTGAGAATGTTGCTGTCGGAACGATTAAAAGCAGGATTTTTTCGGCCCGGCAACGGTTGAAAAAAGCATTGATACAACTTGGGGTTCATCACGAATTTGAACCGGAACAGGATTCCGGGGATTGAATCCCATCGGTTATACATACCACTTGAGTAGCAGATAATTGAAAAGAACGATGATAAAAAAGAAACAGGTTTCAAACCAAATAAAGCAGGAGCTGATGGATGCCCGGGACGGCCTGCTTGATCAGGAGGCGTACCGGAAACTCCGGGAAAAAGTTATGAAACACGACCCGGCATTATGGGATGATTTTCGTTGGATGAAAGAGCATGACCAGCCGGGTGGCGTTTTGCATGAACTGGCAGCCATGCGCGATGAAACTCCGGATCAGTATACCATTGCCCGTTTTCACAAGCGTCGCGAAACGGACCGGCATGCAGGTGCCGAACTGGAACCACTGGTGTGGAGCTGGTTTCGCCGGTATGTACTTACTGCAGGCATCGTCTTTATTATTGTACTGGCCGGGTTGCAGACGGGCAATCACGGAGTTACAGAAGCAAGTGGACAGCAGCAGCTTGAAATATTTCTGGGATGGAATGAGCCGCTGGAGATGAGTCATCAGGAAATTCCGGAACTGGACCATTGGCTGTACGAGGACCTGGATTAAGAATATCATTCACTTTTGTGTTGGAGATACTATTATGAGTAACAATCCTAAAATTACCATCGCACTTGCATTTGCATTGACACTTCTGATTGGGATCGGTGCCGGTTACTTGTTGCGCGGTGGCATACAATCCGGTGTTTCTGAGCAGGTGGCTGTTGGACAGCAGGAGGAACAAAGCAATTGGAGCCGGTCGGATCGGCCGGACCGCGGCCAGAGGGAAAGGGCCGAGCGTGAAGACCGCGACCGGCGTGTGGAGGACCGGGAAGTTCGCCGGGAGGATCGCGAATTTCGGGGACAGGACCGTCAGGATCGGCCGGGCGGCGGTGAGCGTCGTGAGCAATATCATGACCGGGACAATGATGGCGAACGGCGCGATTACAGCCGGTTCCGGAATCGTTTGCAAGAAGACCTCGGTCTCACAGATGAAAAAGCCGAAGAGCTGTTTGCTGTACTCCGGGAACACCGTGAAACCATAAAGCATGAAATGTCCCAAAAGCGGGAGCGGATGTCGGAGGTAGTGGAGGAGCTCAAGGAGGATTTGGAGGAGGAGTTGTCCGGAATCCTTACCGAGGAACAGTGGGAAATCTGGCAGGAGAAGTTTACACCTCGGAAAGATCGTCAGCGGCGAAACAGAGATACCGATGAGAATGAGTAAGTGTAATCGGTAACCGGATTTTCGCTATCGCACCGGTTTGGTAGAAAAAAAGAGGTCAAAATCGGCAAGAGGTACCGGTCCGCCGTAATAGAGAAACGGCTCGCCGAAATCCGTTCCAATTAACAGGCCATATTCCCTGGCCCGGCCTCGAATTGCTTCAAAAAAACGTTTGCTGGAGACGTAAGTCTGTGGTTCGTCATCCCTGCCTTCCGCATCAAATTGCGATGCAAATGCCCTGATTGCTTCCTCCTTGATATCGATTGATTCGGTGATATCGAAAACAAATGTCGGGTTAAATGGCCAGTGCTGCATGAAATGCAGAATATGTCGCGGCCGCCACGGCTTCTGTACCGATCCCGATTCATCCCGGGTCTCCAGTTTTTGCAATCCGGCATAAAAGAGCGCATCCAGAGTGAGCCTTGCAGCATTCCGGTGATCGGGATGCCGGTCTTCTTTGGCATTTATCAGACAGATGTCCGGCCGGAAGTGGCGCACATGACGGATTATGGCTTCACGATGCGGTGGTGTATTCTCAAGGCCGCAGTCCGGCAAACCGGCGTTTTCCCGAATCGCCAGCCCGAGTATCCCGGCGGCATGCTGTGCCTCTTCCAGACGGAGCTCCGGTGTTCCCCGGGTACCCATTTCTCCGCGTGTAAGATCCAGAACACCCGTTTTCTTACCGGATCGGGCCAGCTTTGCCAGTGTGCCGGCACAACAGAGTTCTACGTCATCAGGATGAGCTGCAATAGCTAAAATATCAAGTTTCATCAGCAGGGTATTTACCGGAATATTGGCGACGATTAAAAAAACGGATTTTTTCGTGAAACGAAAAGTGAAACAATCCGTAATGTACGTGATAAACCGTCAAATCACCTTTCATTTATTATGCTCTTTCGAAGTATCATTGAGGGGATTCGTCTCTCGCTTTTTGCGATCTGGAGTAACAAATTGCGATCGGCCCTTACGACTTTCGGGATCGTCATTGGCATCGTTATGGTAACCACTATGGTCACCGTCATTGACGGCATCAACCGGTCATTCGAATCGAGTATGGCGATGCTGGGACAGGATGTGATTTTTGTCCAGAAATGGCCTTGGGGTTTTGGCGGGGAGTACCGCTGGTGGGATTACGTCAACCGCCGTGAAATGGAGGTGGATTACGCATCGGCTATTTCCGACCGGAGCCGTCTGGCTACGGCGGTATCCGCAGAGGCTTCCCGGACCGGGTCCATTGCTCACGGTGATGAAGTAGTTGAAGAGGTGTCCATAGACGGGGTTACCGCAAGTTATATGTTTACTTCGGCTGTTGAAATTGCTGATGGACGTTTTTTTACCGAAGAGGAGGATCACGCTTCGCGGAAAGTGGTTGTACTCGGGTATGAGGTGGCGGAGGCGCTCTTTCCCGAACGCGATCCTATAGGACAGCGCGTACGGATTGGCGGACAGCGATTTGAGATTATCGGCGTACTGGAGCAGCAGGGAAACTTCCTGGGGATGCAAAGTTTTGACAATATGGCCATCGTCCCCATCAACACCTATCGCTATCTGTATGGATTGCGGTGGGGGATATCCATCCGGGTGCAGTTTCCCGATGAAGCGACCCTGCGCGACGGCCAATATGAAATTGAAGGTATTATGCGGCAGATTCGCCGCCTCGATCCGGCAGAAGAGAATGATTTTGCCATCAACCGGCTGGATATGTTCGAAGAGCAGTACCGGGCCATGACCGGCGCTATTTACGGTGTCGGGATTTTTCTCACGGCGCTATCGCTGTTTGTCGGAGGAATCGGAGTGATGAATATCATGTATGTCTCGGTGAAAGAACGGACACGCGAAATCGGGATCCGCAAGGCGGTCGGGGCGCGATACCGGGAAATACTGCTGCAGTTTCTGGTGGAGGCCATTGTTATATGCGGCATTGGAGGGGTGATTGGTATCGCTATGTCGGGCCTGGTTGTACATATTATCAATCAATATTTTGTAGCCCATTTGGGAGTATTTACCATTTTTATGGCATTTATGATCACGACCATCACCGGTGTCATTTTCGGATTTCTTCCGGCCCACCGGGCTGCCAAATCGGATCCTATCGAATCACTACGCTATTCTTGAGGTACGTTCATGTTTCTGTGGCAAATTATAAAACTGGCATTCGGAGCGCTTGGCTCCAATAAAACCCGGGCCTCACTTACACTATTGGCGATTGTTGTCGGCGTATTTGCTGTAATCAGTGCCTCGACGGCAGTTCGGGTAATCGACAACTACTTTCAGAACACCATGACACTGCTCGGCAGTGAAGTGATCAATGTGACAACCCGTCCGGCGGTGCTGGTAGGCACCGATCAATCATGGAGGCAGCGCGATCCCATCACTTTCCGGCAATTCGAGCGGTTTCAGGAGATGGCGGAGTTGTCACGGGCTATTTCACCAAGTGTCACATTCCGGAATACACGGATCTATTTTGAGGAGAAGTCAACCGAACCGAACGTACAGGTGATGGGGGGGAACGAGCACTCCACCAGAAACAATGCCTATTCCATTGAGGAAGGGCGGGATCTGACCCGTGATGATGTGGTCGATGCCCGTTCCTTTATCGTTCTGGGCGCCGATGTGAAAGATGATTTATTCGGTGAGCGGAATGCACTCGGCCAACGGGTGCGGATCGATGGCCAGTTTTATACCGTCATCGGCGTGCTCGAAGCCAAGGGATCGGCATTCGGCCAGACTCTCGACAACCTGGTGCTCATACCCTATACTCGTCTGATTGGTGTCTACGGACGCGAACGGAACATCACCCTGCAAATACGTGCGCCATCGGTG
>SLLW01000329.1 GCA_007133875.1 Balneolales bacterium
CCGCATACAGTGCAGCATTGTACTCACCGACCTGGATGGTGAACAGTTCCCGGCCCAGATCCTCCGGAATTTCGCCGCCGGGGGTGACCAGTTCGAGCCGAACGGGTGCTGTGCCCGAATCGAGCATATCAAGTGCATCTGCAGCGGCCCGGGATAAATCAATGATGCGGTTTTCGGCATAGGGGCCACGATCATTTATCCGGACCTCTATCGATTGGTCATTCTGCAGGTTAATGACACGAACCACGGTATCAAATGGCAGTGTGCGGTGCGCCGCTGTTGTATCATTTTCGTTGTAGATTTCGCCATTTGAAGTGCGCTGCCCGTGGAATCCCGGCCCATACCAACTGGCTGTCCCCTCCTGAAGTACCTGCTCGGAGCAGCCCGTCAGAAGGAGTCCAACCAACAACATTGAGGCCCCGACTTTTATTGGTATCATCTATTCCAGTTTCTCATTCCCCAGCATCACATCTTTAAAAAATTGCCCCGAACGTGACGGCGTGTAATCCCAATCCAGAATCAGTTGCGGGGACCATACCGGATCAAACACCCAGGCTACCCACGAAATTCCTTTTTCGTTGAAATATCTCATGAGTGTACGGCCATACTCTTCATCACCGATGCACGGTATATGGGCGCCGGGATCATCTTCCTGCATAAAGCCAATTTCCGTGGCAATGATGGGGTAATCGTCCGCGGCAAAGCCGAAATCAATCTCCCACTGAGGTACCCAAGGCTGGTCGCGCTTCTGCGGATAGGGATGACTCACATAGGCGATGCCCGGGATATCCAGGGGTGCGTAATTAAGCGGAGTAAGATCATACGCCCAGTCAAAACCGCCCACCAGGGGGATGGCGTCAGGATTATTAGCACGAATTACGGCGATGATGTCGGTCACGATCTCTGACCACTGGTGCCATGTGAGCCGGCCCAGTTCCCCGTTAATGGTTGTCGGTTCATTGAAAATCTCATACATGGCCACCGTCGGTTCATCAGCATAACGGTGCGAGATGGTGTACCAGAAATCGTAGGTCTCCGGCAGTGTGGTGATATACATATCGTGCTGAAAAAGCTCGGTCCGCAGGTTGCCGATAGAGTGCCAGTCGATGATGATGTACAATTCAAACTCTTTGGCCCATTCCACCGCCTGATCCAGCAGCTGCAGATAGTTTTCGGGGCCGCGTTCGCGCCAGGCGCTCGGATGTACCGGGAGCCGGACCACATTGGATCCCCACTCACGGGCTGTACGAAAGAGATCCTTTTTCCATTCCCCCGCCTTTACAAGGCGGTCGGGATCGGAGAAATTTATCCCCCGGAAGATAATCGTATCGCCTTTTTCGTCGACAAAGCTGTTGCCGTCTACAGAAATCTGCGGAAGACTTTTAAACGATTCGGCATGGATGACTGCCATGCCCTGGGCCATCATCAGCATAACAAGTAGTAATACTGTCTTTTTCATGATTATTGATAACTGTGGTTAATAATGCTACTATTTATAAATTACAGTACCCCAGGTTCACCAAGATCAGATAGCACCTGCTGTAATCCTTCGAGATTGCGTTGCAAAACATCCCGCACATCCTCCCCTTCCGTGTGACCGATAATTCCGATATGGCCGGTATAATCGGAATCGAGCAGCGTTGCGATCATATCGGTTTCATAATCGCCCTGCCCGATATCCAGGATATGCGCGCCCCCCTTTTCCATTCCGTTGAGGTTGACCGCCACCAGATAGGGCATCATTATGTTGAGTGCATCCTCAAATCGATCGATCTGGTCGTGGCCGTGGTGGAAATTGAAAACGATACCGATGTCATCGAATCCGGTCGCTTCGATGATCCGGACCTGATTTTCCGGTTCGCCCATCCATCCACCGTGGTTATAAAGCGATATAGATGATCCTGAAACCAGGGCCCGGCGACGGACTTCACGTATCATTCCGGCTACTTTTTCAACTTTCTGCTGCTCATTGAGCCCCTCGTAGAAATTTTCGTGCATTCCGACCCAGATGTTCGTGGAGACATCCGCCTCTTCGATGGCATCAAATATTTTGTCGTGTTCGGGAAGGAGACCATCCGTTGCCCTTTGGTCAATCCAGAGCCAGGCGGCGGTCAAATCGATATCATGCGATTGCAGTGTACGGATCTCTTCCGGAAAGTGCGGCAGGTGCTCATCCCGCCAGTCGTAGGCCATCCGGCTGAACCCGAGATCTGTCAGCATTTCAGCCCGCTGCTGTGGTGTGCGGTTTTGATTGTCATAGGGGATAATACACCAGGCTACCAGATTTCTCATCTCAAAAAGGTGGGGTTCATCAGACATGGCCAATTCCTCCTCTTCATTTTGTGAGCATGCTATCAAAACGGATCCCATCAGCAGGAAAACCGTCATGAGATACGGAAACGGGCACTTGACGGACATTGATCACCTCACAGGTCAGTCATTTAACAGATTGTGTGCTGCCAGAACGAGGAACATGAAGTTTCCGGACCCTCCCCCCATGACATACTCCGACTGCTGCCAGAGATAGGGAAACTCTTTAAGCTCCGGAAAATCGGGCTGAATAAGGGCCGTTCCGACGATCACGCCGCCGGGAATGAAGCTGTAATCCATGCGGTTGGTTCCATATGCGGCTGTTTTCGACCGGGCGCCTACGGCGGATGCGTAGGATTGATTGTTCGATCCCGGCTGGGTCCCCAGCACAAAGTTGATGACATTCAGCAAATACTCTTTGCCGAATTGCCCGGGAAATGCTTTGTGGAGAAAGTAGTGCTGCACACCCTGACTTTGCAGTGTCCATCCACGTCCCCACAACTGCATTTCAAACGAGAGGCCGTAAGGTGTATCGTTCATGGACTCCTGGATGTCGGCATAGTAATCAGCGGCGGCGTTGCGCATGGCTGCAGTCAGTTCCGCATCATTGAGTTCATGTACGGCACGTGCAACGACCCATCCGATGGAGCGAAATTGATCGATGATCACATCCCGGTTTTGAAGGATATAATCACGGTACTCTTCGTCGCCGGTTGCCCGGAACAGCTCGACTGCGGCGCGGATCTTGTTCAAGCGGGCTCCACCAACGGCTTCCCGGTCAACACGCCAAAGCTCTTCGGCAGCGGTGAGGGCATCGTCGGCCATCCGGTCATTGTATCCCCGCATGGGACCCACACTTGAGGCAATGTGGGCAATTGCCAGGTACTCGCGTGACGGATTCTCCTCGGTAAATACCCAACGGTCATCCGGCTGACCCGAATGGGTTGCCGTGCGCTCCTGCAACCCAAGTTCCGAATCGAAAATCAGGTTGTCTGTCTGTCCGGAGAAGTCGCCGCCCATCACATACTGGGTCAACGTTGGCACAATCACACCCCGGTACAACCGCCCCATGCTTTGGTACCCGCCGATGATGTTCAGCAGTCCGTGCTCAATTTGTTGCAGGATATCCGGATTCCCGTCGGGCTCACGGATTTCAACAAGGTTCAACTCCTGGTCGATCAGCGTGTTGTCCCGCATCACCTGAAATTCATCAAAAGCGGCGCTTAAAATAAACACTTCGCCGGCCTGAGATTCGATCCGGAGATCATCGTCACCGGCATCGTGCCACCCACCCTGTTTCAGTCCGGGCACATGCTCCATCGGTTCGAAATCAGTCAGGGTTGACGATCCCTGGATATACCCGTCAAAATGATCGAAATCCACAGGAGCCATCAGCGCATCATCCATGTGGCAGGCATCGTGCCAAAGCCTGTATTTCTCCTTGACTCTCATGTGACACATTTGGGCGGGCAGGAAATAGTCGAGCGTTGGCTGCCATACATTCTGGTCATACACCTCATCGGATATGCGAAACACCTCGCTTTTTTGATCGTCAAGCACAAGCTGGTACATTCCGTCGGCCTGCACATCCGAAAAATCGAAATGGAAATAGCGATAGCGCAAATAGTCACCCCACAATGCGGGTTGGCCGGATTGAACCACATCATGCCCGCCATCCGGTTGGATTCGAATCAATTGCACTTCGGAATCAAATGAATCGTTGGGATCGGTTTCGATGACGGCTACTTTGTCCTGTTCCGGATGATAGCCGACCATGGAATATTGCAGAACGGGTTCATAGATCCAGTCCGGGATCACATTGGGTCTGATGGTCCACTCAATCGCCCCGTCCGTTGCTCCTTCGGCAACCGTGCTGCGGACGATAAACCACCCGTTCTGATGCTGTACGCGCTGGTCAAGCAGTTCCAGTTCGCCATGCCTGGTCTCAATCTGCATCCGGAACTCATCACTTTCCGGTGCCACGGTGAGTCTTCGTCCTGTTGCCAATGGCACCGGCTGACCGCAATGATTGGGCAGCGGCATATAGATATTCATATCCCCACCCGGAACAATCTCAGGTTTCGGTTCGCAGTCATCATCCACCGTTACCCCATACGGTTCACGCGGAAAAATACCGGTCCGGTCACCCAGGTTCCACGATTTTCCAAATAATTCATAGGGTGACAACTCCATAATAAAACCGACCTCACCGATCCATTCATCCGGAAGCGGACGATCCAGGTCGACCCGGATAGTGATTTCCTCCCCTTCCGCCGATACAATTACATCATAATTGAAATAGAGATCGGGATAATAAAGCGGATTAAACCCCTGCATGTGCTGACTGGAGTCGGGGTAGGTCAGTGTGGTGCGGACTGAGTGGTTCTCCCGGTCTACAACACGTTTTTGCTGAACGGGCATCGGTGACCACTGGCCGGGAGTTGCTTCCAGGCGCAGGTCGCCGTTGGTGGCAATTCTTGTGCCGTGTGAGACGATGATGACCCCACTTTGATGGCTTTCCGTGGCGGTATCCAGGAACGGCATCACACCAACCCCGCGGTTCTGGAAATACTCCAGCTCGTTGAGTTGAAAAGAGGCATTTCCCTGATCTGATGTGGA
>SLLW01000333.1 GCA_007133875.1 Balneolales bacterium
GCCCCAAGTTTCTGCCCGTTAATTTCTGTATCTATGAGATGTGACATCCGTCTGTTACCATCGTTATCAGCTGCTGATTTTCCAAGCGGGAATATTACTAATTAATTTGTCTATTTGATAATGTCAATGCATGGTATCGACATTCACCGTGATGCGCACTTTGCCGGCTGATTTCGGTTTTTCGGATTCATATTGTGTGAATATGGCGTCAAAGAGGGTCTCAATATAAGCCGCTCCTTTTGCGGGTGGAAGCTTGAGATGGGATTCCCATGAGTACCGGTTTTTCATCCGGATGATGGTTGATGGCGACGGGCCCATCACCTCTCCATCCGGCAGCATGGAGATCATGATTTCGGTAAACTGCACGGCCACATCGGCGACAATCTGGGGGTCATCCGACCGGAAGTAAACTTTCACAAGCCGGGAGTAGGGCGGATACATCAGTTTGCGCCTGCTTTTCATTTCCTGACGTGCAAAACCGGGGAAGTCATGACTTTTTGCAAACCGGAGCGCGGTATGATCCGGCATCAGCGTCTGCAGAAAAACTTTTCCGGGGCGGGAGCCGCGTCCCGACCGGCCGGCGACCTGACTGAGCAGCTGATACATCCGCTCCGAGGAGCGATATGACGGAAACGCCAGTTCGGTGTCGGAGTTGATCACGCCAACGACGGTCACATTGGGAAAATCGAGCCCCTTTGCAACAATCTGGGTGCCCATCAGGATGTCGGCATCGCCTCTGCCGAACCGCTGTAGAATCCGGTCGTGTGCACCTTTGCCGGAGGTGGTGTCCTGATCCATCCGCGCGATGCGGGCCTCCGGAAACAGCTCGTCCAGTTCGGTTTCGACTTTCTGCGTGCCGAGTCCAAGTTCGCCGATCTCCTCGCTGTCGCATGACGGGCACCGGCGGGGCATCAAACTGCTGAATCCGCAGTAATGGCAGCGAAGGTGCCGTTTGGCCCGATGATAGGTGAGCGACACCGAACAGTGCGGACACTCAACGACTTCGCCGCAATCCCCGCACTGGATGAATGTGGAAAATCCGCGCCGGTTATGGAGCAGAATCACCTGCTCATTTTTCCCGAGGGCCTCCTCTATGGCCAGGTAGAGCGGAACGGCCAACGGCCCTCGCATGGCGGACCGGTACTGTTTCAAATCCAGAATGGTGACTTCCGGGAGTTCGGCCAGTGCGTGGCGGCTGTCCAGCCGAAGCATGGTGCATTTATCGCCGGCCGCCGCCTGAAGGCTGACCAGGCTCGGTGTGGCGGATCCGGTCAGAATGACCGCATTATTCTGCCAGGCACGCATCACGGCAGTCTCCCTGGCATGGTATCGCGGGGCGGGATCCTCCTGCTTGTAAGACGGGTCATGTTCTTCATCGATGATGATGAGCCCGGGGTCATGTACCGGTGCGAAAACCGCAGACCGGGGGCCGATCGCCACCTTTTTTTCCCCCTTCTGAAGAGAAGTCCAGGCATCATACCGCTCCCGCTCGCTGAGCCGGCTGTGAAGCACAGCAACCTGATCACCAAAAATCAGGTGAAACCGGCGTACAGTCTGAGGAGTGAGTGCGATTTCGGGCACGAGAATGAGTCCGCCCCGACCCTGCTTCAGCGTCTCTTGCAGCGCGTGGATATAGATTTCGGTTTTCCCGCTTCCGGTGATGCCGTACAGCAAAAATCGTTTGTAAATGCGATCACAAATCGCCTGTTTGACGGGCTGGAAGCTCTCCTCCTGTTCCGGGTTGAGGGAACTGATCGCCTCCGGATCATACGGAAGATGGGACGGTGCTTCGTCGGCCGGCACCTCGCGGGAGGTCAGCAGTCCGGACTCCTGAATCCGTTTCCAGACATACGGAGAAATTTCCGGGTGATCGAGAATCTGTTTCCGGGTGGCCGGAAGCGGGAGTCCGGCCAGGATCTGGAGTCCGCGGATCCACTTCGGTGTTTTTTGGGGAGAAGCGGGTTCCTTGCCGGTAACATCAGTCGCCGCCACGGATCCGGTCTCGTCAGGGTGGGCCGGCCCGGCGGATGTATCGCCCTGTGTGAAAGGAGCAAGCAACGCTTTTTTGTCAGCCGGCAGGTCACTTTGCCATTCAAAGAGCGTCTCCATGCGGGGTTGCATCCGGATTCGCGGAATTTGCCAGATTTCGATCAACCCTTTGCGTGCCAGTCGGTCAAGTGCCCGCTCCCCCTTCTTTTTCCAGTGTTTTGCAACCTCGGAGAACGAAATATCGGTACCGCGTTGCTGATCCGATAAAAAATCAAAAATTTCGCGTTCCAGTCCGCGGGAAGGCGGCTGCTGCGTTGATTCGCTGATGCGGATGTGCAGTTCGGCGTGGAAGTTCATTCCGGCGGGCAGGGCGGCCTGTATCGCTTCTCCGAAACTGGAGTAGTAGAAGCGGTGCACCCACTCGATCAGTGAAAGCAGCTCCTCCGGGAGAACCGGATGGTGATCCAGCAGCCGGACAATATCGCGTGTTTCGAAATCGGGGTCGCTGTTGTGGGTTTTCACCACCATGCCGATTGCCATCTGGTTTTTCAACGGTACCCAGACACGCATACCGGGCTTGACCGACGTACCGATATCATCCGGAATTCGGTAGGTGAAACACCGTCGGACGGATGTCGGGAAGGCGATATCGGCGTACCGGGTCATGAAAAATCAGATATTTTTGGGGGGTAATCAATCCGGGCAGAATCTCCATCCGGACAGGAGAAGAAAGATCGGTAACATGGCAGAAAGATACTATCACTACACCGATCTGTTTTTGGGATGGGCTGATATTTATATGTGCGGAAGCGCGAGAAAAGTTGTATATTTGAGGCTCTTTTTTGGATGCGCCCGTAGCTCAACTGGACAGAGCGTTAGGTTCCGGTCCTAGAGGCTGGGGGTTCGAGTCCTCCCGGGCGTACCAGTAAGATTAAGAGATATCCGCCGGCAGGGTAATGCGCGGGCGGACCAGGCATCCGGGTGGGCGATTCTGCAATTCGATACACCATTGCATGACACATCCGTTGTCTGGAAAACAGTATGCGCCCATAGCTCAATTGGATAGAGCGTCTGACTTCGGATCAGAAGGTTGGGGGTTCGAGTCCTCCTGGGCGTACACGAATCCAATGCCTTGTGTTGCAGCGACTTGCTGTGGCGCAAGGTATTTTTTTATTTGGTGCCCACACAGAAACAGATCCACCTTTGCTGTGGAATTCATCCCAGCCACTATATCCACCGTATTCGTACCTGAGCAGTTAAACCGAGCTAATTGCACGTTGTAACGATTCGCGCCTTGCCACGCCGTACCAGGGTACTGGAATTGGGATAGTTATTTACTTATTGTCCAGCACATCCGGTTTTTTTGTTGATTTCTTTTCTTCGGATAATAACCTGCGTTCAACTTTCTTGACATCTTCCGCAGGTGGCAGGATTTCCGGACGAATACCGCGATCAAGCAGCGTATTTCTTACGGCCTGATTGTTAGTTACATGTTCGCGGGAAATATCCGGTTCCGACTTCCATCCCCTTTCCTTGCTGTTATGGATTGTAATTTCCGTAGCAAAATCCTTGGCTTTTAGTATAATGGTCGGCGCGAAGTCGGCCAGTGGTCGGGAGTCGGGGACGTTCCACTGCGCTTTTATGGATTTGGTAGGCTGGTTAAAAAGCGCCTGATCCCCTTTGTTGCGAATGATTCCGAAGTTCTTATTTTGTCCGGTCTGTTCATAAATCAGTGAGGAGAGTTCTTTTTCCGTGTGGGTCAGTTTCTTCCTGGCATGTACCCGTTCGATTTCCCGGATGCGCTTTTCAATGATCTCCGCTTTGCGGGTCTGTGTAGCAAAATACGTTTGTGCAAATGCAATTTCCTGCTTCCTTGGATCCCCGTTTTGTGCAATCAGGTAACACGCATAGCGAGTGAGCATGATGTCATCAATCTCCCGGGTGGTACCAGATCCCAACTGAACCATTTTCCCGACGTCGGCAAAATGGTCTGAGACGTCATGACCGGAGATTTCACATGCTGTTCTGGCTTTGGATATGACAAACTGAAAATTATCCCATTTGGTGTAACCCAGCAAATGCTGCAGATCACGAGCCAGCCAGTATTCCACCCCGTTTTCGGTTTGTTGCGCATGGGCTTCAAACATGCCCGTCAGGGTTTGTATCTGATCTCTCTTCATAGAAATATGTCGTGGATTTAGTCAGGTGTTGGCTAATCAAAATAGATAAGTAAATATAATAAATCTCATCAAACCTATCTTTTATCCGGTTTAATCCAAATCCTTGAGCTTCTTCTGCAAGTCACTCTCATTAGTAATCCCTAAATCCCAAAGCCATCAGCCGTATACGTTTTTTTGCATCCCCCAATCATCCTTGAGTAATGCAGCATATATTATTAAAATGACTCTCCATCGCTTTCCGGATTTGGGATACACCATTATTTGATTCAGGGATTCACAATTTTATGTTCGAACAAACTTTCCGAAACATCATCGACGTCCTCTGGAAAGAGGTCGGCTGCACCTTCGAGCTGGACTACACCGAGCAGACGTCATGGATGCTTTTCCTGAAATATCTGGAAGGGAAAGCATTACCCATTCAAAAAAATCCAGATTTCTTCCCGGCAGCCTGAAATAACAATCACTGCAATAATCAAATTGCACCCTGCGTTCAGTTGTCATTGTCCACGATCATCATTTTTAGCAAGCTTCCTTGTTCCCATATAAAAAACATATTGGATTATTTTTACTGCTCGTTTTTACGAGTACATTGGGAATTGAGTCTGCTGCTGCTGCTCAGAACTTGCATCAGCTTGCCAACTATGGGGATTTTGAAGTGGACAGGTCTTCCTATTGCGAAGCGGGTCTCGTGATGGCACAGGATTCTCATCAAAATCTGATATCACAGAGCTCTCATCAGAACCAAA
>SLLW01000171.1 GCA_007133875.1 Balneolales bacterium
ACTTTCCCTCGAATCATCCGAATCAGTAGATCAGACCCCTCAGATGGCCTACGAACACCAGTACCCCTTCACATCTCTGGCACGTATTTCCGACCAGCTCTTCGCCCTTGACAGTGAAAACCGGTTATTTATTTTCGATTATGATGGTGGTGAGCTGACCCCGGACAGCGATATCGAAATGCCCGGAGAATCGGGCCGGCTTCATACCAGCGGAAACCGCCTCTACGTGACCAACAGCGATGGTACTGTCCACCGAATCCGGTCCGATGGGCGCTATGATCAGCTTTTCGAGATTGAGGAAGCAATAACCCATTTGAAACGGTGGAATGATAATTACCTGATTCGTGGTGAAAGCAGTCGCATTTGGCAGGTAAGACAGGGAATCAGGCCCGAATTGCTTCGTGATGATGCCTCTGCCGGCAACCACATCACTACCTTCAAAGATCAACTCTGGATCAGCGACTACCGGGAGATCAGCCGCTGGCTGGACAGTGGCGAGATAGCGGCGTTTGATTCCGGCCAGAATGGAGGTCTTCCAACGGGTTCGTCCCCGGTTGATACTGCATCGCCGGATGAACCTCTCCAACTGGCTGATATCGGTGACCAGATTATCCCCTATCCGCGCCCTTTCCTGTTACCGATTGAGCTGGAAAGCGGTCATAGTCCCCGGAATGTGCGTTTCCAGCAAAAATCCAATATTGACGGCATTCATATTCGTGGAAACGGACTCTATTGGCAGCCATCATCATCCGATGTCGGTACCCATATCATCTCGGTAATTGCCAGTTCACATGACGGTCAGACCGACAGCACGTCATTCCAGGTGACAGTCCGGCCATTCAACAGCCCGCCCCGATTCTCTCCGATGCGCACCCTCTCCATTCAGGTTGATGAGGAGTTTTCCATCCCGTTCACGGCCAGCGATCCCGACGGCAGCGATTCCGACCTTATTCGCTATATTGGTGTGGATCTGCCCGACGGAGCCAGACTCAATGAAAGAAACGGCGAGTTTGTCTGGACCCCGAGCCGCCGCCAGTCCGGTGAGCATGAGTTTCAGGTTATTGCAACGGACCAGTACGGTGCTGCTGCATCCCTTGATGTTTCGGTAAATGTTATAGATTTGAATCGCAGCGATTCATGACCCCCGACAGCCGGAATTTGCTCACATGGTACCAAAATAGCCGGCGAGAGATGCCATGGCGTCAGACACGGGATCCATACCGCATCTGGCTCTCGGAAGTTATGCTTCAACAGACCCGTGTTGACCAGGCCCTCCCCTATTATCATCGATTCACCGAACGGTTCCCGGATGTGCGGGCACTGGCGGATGCGGATCTGGATGACGTTCTCCGTATGTGGGAAGGCCTCGGTTACTACTCTCGTGCCCGCAACCTCCACAAAGCGGCCCGGCAGATTGTCGAACGGCATGGCGGGAAGTTTCCCCCGAACTATGATGAAGCACTCGCCCTGCAGGGCATCGGGCCCTACTCCGCCTCAGCCGTATTGAGCATCGCATACAACAAACCCCATGCCGCAGTAGATGGAAATGTTACCCGGGTCATTAGCCGCCTGTTTGCTATCGGGGATGATGTCCGGAAAAGTTCGGTCCAAAAAGAGATCCGGGATCGGGCAGATGCCCTGTTGGACCGGGCTAAACCAGGTGATTTCAATCAGGCATTGATGGAGCTGGGCGCCACCATCTGCACACCGGTCCGCCCGAAATGCCCGGACTGTCCCTGGCAGCAGGAGTGCATCGCATATCAAACGGAGAGCACTTCACGCTATCCGTTCAAGTCACCGGCAAAAAAGCGACCGCATCACCACATCGCCGTTGGGGTAGTGATGGATGATTCCGGCCGCTATTTGATTGCCCGGCGTCCGGATGAAGCGATGCTCGGCGGGCTCTGGGAGTTTCCCGGAGGGAAACAGGAACATAATGAACCGCTGTCACAAACCGTCAGGCGCGAACTACACGAAGAACTGGGAATTGTTGTTTCGGTGGATGAGGAGCCGTTCGAAGTGATCCGGCACGCATACAGCCATTTCACCATCACCCTGCACGCCTTTTTTGCAAAGATGGACAAAGCGTCGGGAGCACCGGCAGCACAAAACGGCGAGCCGCTGCGATGGGTGGAGCCCGATGAGCTCACAGAATACGCCTTTCCAAAAGCCAATCGCAGAATCACCGATACCCTGGTGAAATACCGGACATCATGAGCACAAAACGGAAAACCGGCCCATCGGACATACGGGCCCCGATATTGTTACCGATTGACGAAGAACAGCTTCCCCGGCTCAAGCGATTTTTGGATCCTGTTGTGCAACAGGTTGAAACCACTGAATACATAGCGACCGATCCGGTTGCGTTTATGCATCGGTTTGATGATGACTCCGACCGGAATCTGGCCGGTTTCTTGTCGGCATTGCTGGCCTGGGGCCGGCGTGATATCGTGATGAGAAAAATCGGTGAACTTCTGGAGCGGTTTGGCACCGGGCCGGCTGATTACATTGGGAATATGAACCGCGGTGATGAAGCGCGCCTTGATGGGTTTAAACACCGGACCTTCACGGCGGACGACATCCGGTGGATTCTCCGTGGGTTGTCCCGGGTGATGCGGGATTACGGCTCATTTGAAGCCTTTTGGAGGGAGTGTTACCGTTCTGCAGCGGTATCTACGGACAGAACGGACCTGTCCCTGCTCGCCGTATTCCACAATCGATTTTTTGATCTGATTCCGGAGGCACCGTTCCGTGTCCGAAAGCACATCTCATCACCGGATAAAAACAGCTCCTGCAAGCGGCTATGGTTGTTTCTCCGCTGGACTGTCCGTCAGCAAAGCTGTGTTGATCCCGGATCGATGCCGTTTATGCCGGCGTCGGAGCTGATGATTCCGCTGGATGTGCATGTGGCGCGTTTTTCCCGGTTATTCGGACTGCTGACACGTCGGGCCAATGACCGGCGCGCCGTTGAAGAGATTACCGGATGGCTGCGGCAAATGGCCCCCCATGATCCGGCCAAATATGATTATGCCCTGTTTGGACTTGGGATCCGGGATATCGCCATACCGGATGAGTTTGTGGTGAACGACCGGACTATGTATTTGTAATCACATTGCTGCAAATCGGTTTCATCCGCAAATCGGTTTCATCCGCAACCCGGTACCTGCCGAACCGGCCTAATTTCCTGTCAGCACCTCCTCCAGTGCCGAGGCAAACTGCTTTTCAAGAACTTCCAGTTCTGCTGATGCCTCGGCCCACCCTTCCCAGTTGCGAGCCAGACGCCGTTCCAGGTCACTGTGCTGCTTCAGAACATCCTGCGCATCCCCCGATTCGTAAAATTCCGGATCGGCAAGCTGTTCTTCGATTTTAGCCTTTTCTTTCTCCATCCGGTCGATTTCCTCCTCCAGTTTCGAGTGCTTTTTTTTCAGCGGCTGCATCTGCCGGCGGAACCGGTTGCGCAACTCGGCCTCAGCCCGCTTGACCTCTTTCGACTTGGGGCCACTGCTGTCACGCGGAGCGGATGTATTACCTCCCCCTGCGGCTTGGGAGTCCCGTGCCTTACCGTTTTTTCCGGTTTGTGAGCCTGCTTCACCGGTGTCATCCCCATTTTTGCCGTCGCCCTCATCCTGCTGTTGCCTGACTTTCCACTCGTAATAGTTGAAATCGCCGGGATACTCAAATACGCGCCCCTCTCCGACCCGCCACACTTTATTGGCGAATCCGTTGAGGAAGTAGCGATCGTGACTCACCGCCACCACGGTACCCTGATATTGATCCAGTGCCCGCAGCAACACCTGCTTGGAGCGCATATCCAGGTGGTTCGTCGGTTCATCGAGTATCAGCAGGTTCGCCGGTTCCAGCAGACTCTTGGCCAGGGCCAGCCGGCTCCGTTCTCCACCGCTGAGTACGCCCACTTTTTTGAAAACATCATCGCCGGAAAACAGGAATGCACCCAGGATCCCTCGAATACGGGTCCGGGCTTCCGATGTTTTGGCCGAAACCTCCATCTCTTCCAGTACCGTACGATCCGAGGCCAGCACATCCGCCAGTTGCTGCGCAAAAAAGGTCATGGTCACATTGTGTCCCGGCAGACGCTCCCCGTCAAACGGCTCGGTCCCGTTGATGATTCGTGCCAGGGTTGATTTTCCGGCACCGTTGGCTCCGATGAGTGCGATTTTGTCGCCGCGTTCTATCTCGATATCCTGATTTTCGGTGAATACGCGGACCGGTTCTTCGCGGTCGGAGTCGTATGTTTTGTTCAGGCCCCGAAGACCCATGACAATCACCCCGCAGCGGGGCGGATCAGGGAACCGGAAATCGATTGATGCGTCCTCATCCTCCGGAGCCTCAATGCGCTCCATTTTATCCAGCTGTTTGATCTTGCTCTGAACCTGGCGCGCCTTGGTCGCTTTTGCCCGGAAGCGGGTGATAAATTTCTCGGCCTGCTCCAGCTCTTTCTGCTGGTTTTCATAGGCCTGCTGCTGCAGCTCTTTCTGTTGTTCGTATTGCCGTTCGTAATCACCATAATTGCCGGGGTAGAGCGAGATGCGGCGGTGCTGCAGTGCGGCGATGTGGGTCACCATCCGGTCAAGAAACATGCGGTCGTGGCTCACAATCCAGATGGCACCGGGATATCCGGGCAGATACCGTTCCAGCCAAGCGATGCTGTCGATATCCAGGTGGTTGGTCGGTTCATCAAGCAGCAGAATGTCGGGGGCTTCGAGCAGCAGTTTGGCCAGCAAGGCACGCATCTGCCATCCTCCGCTGAAGGTGTGCAGCGGATCATCGAGTTCATCGGATGCAAATCCAAGTCCTTTAAGCGCCTCCTCAACCTTCGCCTCCCGCTTACCGCCATCAGAAATTTCGTAGCGATCCTGCAATGTCTCCAGGCGGGAAATCATTCCGGCATATTCCG
>SLLW01000007.1 GCA_007133875.1 Balneolales bacterium
AGGCGCTCTCCACTTTGGCACAGGATGAGGGGTTATCGGTCACGGTCACCGAAGAGGCGGATTACTTTCTTTCCGAAAACTTCCCGGAGTACGATGCTGTGCTGTTTTTAAACACCGATGGAAATATTTTTGAGGATTCCCACCGGGAAGCCCTTAGAACCTTTGTTGAAGATGGGGGCGGGTTCATCGGAATTCATGGGGCATCCGCCACCGAACGGGAGTGGGCGTGGTTCCGGGAACTGATCGGTGCCCGGTTTGCCAACCATCCGAATGATCCCAACGTATTTGAAGCAGCAATCCGGGTAGTGGATACCGGCCATCCCGCTACAGAAATGCTCCCGGAAAGATGGGTTCGCGATGATGAATGGTACAATTTTGATGAGATACCGGAAAATGTTCACGTCCTGCTGGAAATGGATACCGACTCATACGAGGGGAGTGAGCATCCCGGTGATCACCCGATTGCCTGGGTACATGAGAATGTCGGCGGTCGCGTATTTTATACGGCACTCGGCCACACCCCGGAATCATATTGGGATGAATATTTTATGGGCCATATACGGGGTGGGATCCGGTATGTACTTGGGAATGAGTGACCGGGAACTACCGGTTTTCATCCGCATAAAAAATCCGGTATATTTGATGCTTGTACATTTTTACAGAACAATTCAAACTATTTCCCCGGTACACTCCAAGAAATAGCATTAACGCAGAAACAGATTATGGCATCGAAAAACCGACTGGATAAAATTGTATCGCTTTCCAAAGCGCGCGGATTCATCTTTCAATCATCAGAAATTTACGGCGGACTTAGTGCTGTCTATGATTATGGCCCGCTTGGGGTGGAACTGAAACGCAAGTTGAATCAGGCCTGGTGGTCGGCCATGACCCAAAAGCATGATAATATCGTCGGGCTCGATGCGGCGATCCTGATGCATCCCAAAGTCTGGAAAGCGAGCGGGCATGTCGACAGTTTCAGCGATCCCATGATCGACGACAAACAGTCCAAAATGCGCTACCGTGCAGACATTCTGGTTGAAGAACATATCGAAAAACTGCGGGAGAAGGGTGAGGATCCACACGCCGATGAGGTCCAGAAATTGCTGGATACCTCCGGTACCCGAAAGTCACTGAATGAGGATCTCTACGATATCATCCAGGAAGAAAAGATCAAAGGCCCGGATTCCGGTGCATTTGACTGGACGGAAGTCCGGCAGTTCAATCTGATGTTCAAAACCCAGTTCGGAGCGACCGCTACCGGTGAAGATACCGAAGTGTACATTCGTCCGGAGACGGCGCAGGGAATTTTTGTCAATTTCACCAATGCGCTGAACACCACACGCCAGCAAGTTCCTTTCGGAATCGCACAAATTGGGAAGGCATTCCGCAATGAGGTGGTGGCCCGGCAGTTTGTTTTCCGAATGCGTGAGTTCGAACAGATGGAGATGCAGTATTTTGTCAAGCCCGGAACCGATTCGGAAGAGTATGAACGATGGAAAGCAGAGCGATTTGCCTGGCATAAAAGTATCGGTATCCGTCCGTCGAAACTGCGCTTCCATGATCACCCCGAGGATAAACTGGCCCATTACGCCAAAGAGGCGGTGGATGTACAGTATGAGTTTCCGATCGGATGGCAGGAGGTGGAGGGCATCCACAACCGGACCGATTTCGATCTGGGAGCGCATCAGGAGCACTCCGGTAAAAAAATGGAGTATTTTGATCCGCACAGTCAGGAGCGTTATATCCCCTATGTGGTGGAGACGTCGATTGGCCTGGACCGCTGCCTGCTGATGGTGTTATGTGATGCCTATCGCGAGGAGCAGATCCCCGGTGACAAAGAGGGAACCGTGGAGACCCGCACCGTGTTGAAGATGCACCCGAAACTTGCACCGATTACTGCCGGAATCTTCCCGCTGATCAAAAAACCGGAGCTGCAGGAAGTGGCCCGAAAGATATACGATGAGCTGGCGGAAGATTATAAAGTGCAGTATGACGAGAAGGGCTCGATCGGTAAACGATACCGTCGTTTGGACGAAGCCGGTACACCGTTCTGCATTACGATCGATTTTGACAGTCTGGAAGACCAGACGGTGACAATCCGTGAACGTGACTCCATGAAGCAGGAGCGGATTGCCATAGACAAGGTCGGTGAGGTTATCCGAAACCGCATGAAAAACTGGACTCCGGAAGATGTGGCAGTGGAAAGCTGATCTTTTTTAGATTGATTCCATATTTCCCCGGAAAGTGAGTGTTAGTTCATCTAAGGGCTATATCTTATGTGAACTTCGAAAAAAAGTGCATAATATCCTCTGCTTTCATATGTTACAGAGGTGATGGTAATAAATACGAATAAAAAAAGAGCAATATATTGGCTACTATAAAAGAAGGCGATACCGTAAAAGTACACTACACAGGAAAAATTGCTGACGGAACAGTTTTTGATTCCTCCAAGGAGCGTGAGCCGCTCGAATTCACCATCGGTGAAGGCAAGCTCATCCCGGGGTTTGAAAAAGCTGTAGTAGGCATGAGTGTTGGCGACAGCAACACGGTGACTATTCCGTCCGACGAGGCCTATGGCGAAAAACGCGATGATATGGTCGTCGATGTTGAGAAAACCCAGATTCCGGAAGATATCTCACCGGAAGTGGGCCAACAGTTGCAAATCCAGCAAAAAGACGGTGGTGCCATTCCGGTAGTTATCACGGATGTCACCGACGAAAACGTCAAACTGGATGCAAACCATCCGCTGGCCGGACAGGATCTGACCTTCGAAATAGAAGTTGTAGAAGTGGTCTGATCCATTTCTGACAGGATTTATGAAAGGACCACCGGATCATGTATCCGGTGATGAATTCAGGGAAGCTTCATTGCGAGGCTTCCCTTTTTTACTGTTCTGATCCCGCATAACAGATCCCTTGTCATTGCATATTAAAAACAAGTTTATATGTACTATATTGGCTTTTAATCAGTTATAGAAAGGCTGTTTTTTTTGATCATGGTTCACATTCCGGGCTGGTCTCAAACGGATGGTAACATGGCATGCACATGGATAAGATTTTGAAATATGAAATTGAGTAAAATTATTTTGGCACTGACGCTGGTCGGAGCCGCAACATGGTGGGGTGCAAGCCAGTATCGCTCCGGGAACGGTTCGCTTCCACCATTGCACACCGAGGCGGTCGAGCGGGGCGATATCTCCCAGCGGGTGGTGGCACATGGCTCACTGCAACCGGTTCAGAAAGTCACCGTCGGAAGCCAGGTCTCCGGCATTGTAGATGAGATCTATGTGGATTTCAACAGTACTGTGGAGAGGGGGCAGGTCATAGCTCAGATCGATCCCACCGGTTTTCAGGCGGAAGTCAATTCTGCCGAAGCCGAGTTGGAGTCGGCAGAAGCCACACTGGAACTGGCCAGACACCAGTGGGAGCGAACACAGCAGTTGCGCGAGCGGCAGTTCGTTTCTCCGTCCGAAGTGGATGAAGCGAATGCCAGTATGCGGCAGGCCGAAGCCCAGGTAAAAGTCAGGCGTCACGCACTGGACCGTGCCAGGCTTGAACTGAACAGATCCACCATATATGCGCCGACTGACGGTATCGTACTCTCACGGAATGTGGATGTGGGACAGACGGTCGCGGCCAGTCTCAGCGCTCCGGACCTTTTTGAAATTGCAACCGATTTAAGCCAAATGCACATCTATGCAAATGTCTCAGAGGCCGATATCGGGGATATCCGGGACGGCCAGAAAGTACTTTTCCAGGTGGATGGCCATCGCGATCGGGAGTTCACCGGTGAGGTGATCCAGGTTCGAAACGCACCGATTATCGAGGACAATGTGGTACATTATGAGACGATTGTCGCGGTTGATAATGAGGAGCTACTCCTCAAGCCGGGTATGACAGCCGAGGTTTCCATCATCACCGATGAACGGTCGGATGTCCTGCGTCTGCGCAACAATGCGCTCAGAGCCCGCCTGCCGGACGAAATCCGCCCGGAAATACCGGATGATATGGATGCCAATGACGGTGAACGAATCGTTTTTTTGCTGCGTGACACCGATTTGGTTCCCGTGAAAGTAAAAACCGGTCTGAGTGACGGAGTTCATACCGAAATCCTGGACGGACTGGAAATAGATGACCGGCTTGCAGTCGGTTTGTCTCTGACTCGTCAAAATAACAGTGAACGGCGCAGCCTGATTGGCGGAGATCAGGCGCAGTACTAACTTAACAAGTGATATCATGCAAGATACGCCTATCATCCGGCTCCGTGACATAACGAGGGTTTACCGATCCGGAAGTCTCACTGTGGATGCATTGCGTGGTATCGATCTTTCTATCGGCCATGGGGAGTTTGCCGCGATCATGGGGGCAAGCGGATCGGGCAAATCGACCTTGATGAATATCCTCGGATGTCTGGACAGCCCCACATCGGGCAGTTACTACCTGCAGGGTGAGGATGTGGCCAACTTTCAGCGGGATCATCTGGCCCGAATCCGGAATCGCACCCTGGGTTTTGTGTTTCAGGCATTTCACCTGTTGCCACGGACATCGGCCCTGGAAAACGTGGAACTACCGCTGCTCTATCGCAACGAAGAGCTGAGTTGGAAAGAAATCCACAGTAAAGCCGAAAACGCCCTTGAAATTGTCGGGCTCAAGGATCGCATGGCGCATACGCCCACCGAATTGTCGGGCGGACAAAAGCAGCGGGTGGCTATTGCCAGGGCTTTGGTCACCAATCCGGAAGTCTTGCTGGCCGATGAGCCCACCGGAAACCTCGATAGCCGTACCAGTCTGGAGGTCATGGACCTTTTTCAGATGCTTAACCGGAAGGGGCTGACCATACTGATGGTTACCCACGAACAAGAAATCGCAAATTTTGCAGG
>SLLW01000012.1 GCA_007133875.1 Balneolales bacterium
AGGGGTAGTGACACCATAATGTCACCCCGAAACGATTTTTTTTTTATCATCTTCACGAAAAACCCAGCCATAGGTGTTTACTTATTTATTCTTATGTTTTTTGACTAATTCTTTACTGAACTGAAATTATATTGCAGTGCCGGCCATGACTGTCCAAAACTGTTATCAGAAACACCTACATGAATCCTTTAGAATATCTCGAGCTCCCTTTTTATGATCCGGTACTGATTTTTGCCCTGGTGATGGTGATCATACTTATCGTGCCGATAGTTGCCGATAAGCTGCGTGTTCCTTCCATTGTTGGGTTGATATTTGCCGGCGCTCTGGTCGGCCCGGGAGCTATGGGGCTACTTGAACGCGACCAGACCATCATCCTCCTCGGGACGGTCGGCCTGCTATATTTAATGTTTATAGCCGGTATCTCCATTGATCTTGAGAAATTCAACAAATTTCGAGCGAGAAGCCTCTCTTTTGGATTTATATCGTTTGGACTCCCGCTTGCCGGTAGTTTGATACTGGCTCCGCCTCTGCTCGGGTATTCCCTGGAAAGTTCCCTGCTGCTTGGAGCCATCGTGGGGTCTCACACGCTGCTTGCCTATCCGATAGCAAACCGGCTCGGAATAGGTAAAAACATAGCGGTAACCATGAGTCTGGGTGCCACTATGGTTACGGATGCGCTCTCTCTCACGATCCTGGCCATTGTCGCGGCTACGATTCATGGCGAGATAAATCTGGAGTTCTGGCTGACATTCCTGGGATTTGTAGGTTTCTATCTGCTGGTTGTAATCTTTGCGTTTCCTCGTCTTGGCCGGTGGTTTTTCCGATATGTTCGGGATCAAACCAATATTGAGTATGTATTTCTGTTAACGATACTTTTTATCTCTGCCTATGTTGCCCAGTTGGTAGGTCTGGCTGCAATTATTGGAGCTTTTCTCGCTGGTGTGGCCATGAACCGGCTGGTTCCCGAAAGCAGTACATTGATGAGTCGATTGAATTTTGTCGGCAATACGCTGTTCATCCCCTTCTTTTTGATTTCGGTAGGCATGCTCGTGGATATTCAGGTTTTGACGTCCCTGGATGTCTGGCTGGTTATGGCTCTCTTTTTTGTTTTGGTGATGGTTGGAAAGTTTATCGCCGCAAAATGTACGCAGCTCTATTTCAGGCTCTCCCGTGACGAAGGCTGGGTTATGCTCGGGCTGACCAGTCCACAAGCGGCAGCCACACTTGCGGTAACACTCATCGGGTTTGATCTTGGACTATTCGATGAACTTGCCGTTAATGCGGTAGTTCTGCTGATCATGGCGACCTGTTTTGTGGGCCCCTATCTTGTTGATGTATTCGGAAGACGAGTGGTACTTCAGGAAGAAAAAGCCTCCCTGAAAGTCACCGACGCACCGGAACGTATTCTAGTGCCGCTGTCCAACCCGGATACATCGGAAGCATTGATGGATATTGCAATCATGATTCGTGGCACAAAAAGCACCGAACCAATATTTCCCCTTACCGTAGCCCGTGAATCAAAGTATGTAGAAGCAGCGGTAGCCTCCAGTGAAAAATTACTGAGTCATGCAGTGGTTCATGCTGCGGCGGCTGATATTCCGGTCATCCCGGTTACTCGGGTTGATTTAAACATTGCATCCGGTATTGTCCGGGCAACCAAGGAGTTGCGTATATCGGACATCGTAATTGGCTGGAACGGTGAAATCACAACCCGGGATCGTGTATTCGGGTCTGTGCTGGATCAACTCCTGGATCAGTCGGACGAGACCATCCTGGTATCGAAAATTGATCAGCCGATTAACACGACAGAAAAGGTGCTCCTGGCCATCCCTCCCATGTCGCAATATGAGCCCGGTTTTGGAAACAGTTTTCAAACCATTAAAAAGCTGATTAATCAGCTGGGAGCCAAACTGGTGGTACTGGCAACCGAAAGTAACATCAACCTGCTAAAACCTTTTATTGAGAAACAGGATCCCGAGCTTTCTGCCGATTACAAAATCGTCCAGAACTGGAACCTTGTTTCCAAGGCACTCAAAGAGAACTACAATGACCTGGATCTTCTGATTCTCTTCAGCTCGCGACGCGGATCCATTGCATGGCAACCCTCCTTTGAACGATTGCCCAGTCAGGTTATCCGAAGAATCAAGCCGGAAAACCTGATCATCGTCTATCCGGCCGAGGTGGAAGACCATCATAAGCCGACGGCGGTATTGCGGTTTGATGAATCACCGCTGCTTCCGGATATATCCGCGAATCAGATATATATTGCCGGTGACGGGGAGTCCAGCCACAGTAATGCCATTGAGAAGATGGTGAATGCCCATTTCTCCGATCGTGCTGATGTATCAACCGAGATCATGCAGCAGTTAAAGGTAATAGATCCGGACAACCTGCCGGGAGACTTACCCGGTGTCATGCTGACCCATCTAAGCACCCATTTTGCAGATAAACCAATTCTATTTCTGGCGATCAATGAAAAAGGGTTCCATGTGAGAAAATTTGGGGAACCGGTTAAAGTACTGTTCATCCTGCTCAGCCCAACCCATATGAGTATTCAGCGGAATCTGTTAATTCTGAACCGACTCGGGCGAATGATTGGCAGAGGGGATATAAAAGATCGCCTGGCCACCGCTAATAACATCGATGAGATCAAGGAGATATTATCGGCAAAACTAACCATCCTGCCGGCAAACGGTGACGAAAACGATCAGGGAATCGAAGAAGATAAGTAGCCCGGCTGAATTTCCCCGTAATCCTGTCTAGTTATGTGATTACGTTTTCCGGAAGAACCGGCAATGCGATCAATCCTGTGGGTAAATCGATCGTTTTGCTGCCAGCAGCGTGTTTTTCATCAACATAGCAACGGTCATGGGCCCAACGCCACCCGGAACAGGTGTAATGAGGCTTGCTTTTTCCGCGACACTGTCAAAATCACAATCTCCGACCAGACGGTACCCCTTTTCAGCTGTTGAATCTGCCACCCGGTTGATACCGACATCAATGACGACCACTCCTTCTTTTACCATCTGACCGGTGATCAGTTTGGGAGATCCAACGGCCACAACCAGTATATCTGCCTGAATGGTATGCTGAGTCAGGTCACGGGTGTATTTGTGGCACAGCGTGGTGGTCGCCTTTCCGCTTTCATTTTCCCTGGAAAGCATGATGGCCATGGGAGAGCCGACAATATTGCTTGCTCCAACAACGACGGCACGTTTGCCTTTGGTCATGACGCTGTAATAACGAAAGAGTTCCAGGATGCCGGCCGGTGTGCAGGAGCGGAAAGTGGGCTGACCAACGGTCAAACGACCGACATTCATGGGATGAAAGCCGTCTACATCTTTCCGGTGGTCGATGGTTTCAATTACCTGTGAGGGATGAAGATGGCCTGGAAGCGGAAGCTGAAGCAGTATTCCGTCTATGGAATCGTCGCTGTTGTATTTTCCTATGGCCTCTTTAAGTTCCTTGATCGACATCGTATCAGGAAAAATCACGGATTCCGATTCAATTCCTACCTCTTCACAAGCCCTGGTTTTAGCATTTACATACGTTTTTGATGCCGGGTCATTACCTATGAGGATAGCCTGCAGTTTGGGAGGACGGTTTCCCCGGCTTACCCATTCCTGCACATCTTCTTTCACTTGTTGCCGAAGGATTCCTGCGACTTTTTTCCCGTCAATGATATTATTTCCCATGGATCAGGCAGATGATCACGATGAACGGGCCCCTTCACACCGTTCGGGCACCCTGTTTTAAGAAGTCTTTGGTCTGTTTCGATTCAAACTCGAACAAAATGCTCTTCCTCGGAACGAAACAGTTCAATAATTTTTTCCGAACTGTCACTAGCTAATAGTTTTTCCCGAAATGCGGAACTGTTAAGCAATCTGGAAATCCTGCTGAGCATTTTGATATGAACACTGTTCTGTGACTCCGGACCGACCAGTAAAAAAAGTATGTGAACCGGTTCGTTATCTATGGCTTCGTATTCGACCGGCTCATTCAGTTTGGCGAATGCCGCATACGTCTGGGACAGGTGCTTTGACTTTCCATGAGGTATGGCCAAACCCTTTCCTACACCTGTAGACATGATGCCTTCACGCTCCATGACTGCTTTTCGAACTGCCGTGACGGTACTTTCATCAAGTTTTGAGGAGAGTGTCTCGACCAGCTTGTCAATTGCCTCCTTCTTGCTTGTTACAGTCAAGTCGGAGAGGACGTTCGAAGTATCTAAAAGATCGCTGATTTTCATGTATGCAATTGTTTACAAGATCCCGGGAAACAAACCCAAATATACTGACTGTAACTCATTTCTCACAACAGATAATAACTTTCATTGGCGATGATATCACTTTCGTATAACGCTATATATAATACGAGGTAAAAGATTCCATATTACTTCGCATTTTCCCGCAAGTTTCTTGGCAATAAATCTCATTCAGCCTTACTTTACATCATCGGTACATAGGCAGATCTGCGACTTGTCGCCCGATACCACAGATAGCAATGATGGTGTGTGGCTGTCCGCATTGCAAAACCATCCCTGAACCGGATTATAACGGGCTATCCGGGCGAACTCGCAGCCTGTATGGGCGCATAGATCCCTCATTATGCCATTTATGGAACAAACTTTTGCTATTTTCCTGAAAGATTGCCGGCTTGAATGGCGGTCCCGATTTGGTGTAAGTACCGTATTGGCATTTATCGTCTCATCTCTGTTTATTGTGCTTTTCTCTCTGCGGGCCGATCAATTGTCGCTTTCCGTGCAAAGCGGATTGATTTGGATCCTGGTGCTTTTTGCTTCACTGACGACCCTTTCCAGGGTATTTGTTTCTGAGAGTGAACGGGGAACA
>SLLW01000256.1 GCA_007133875.1 Balneolales bacterium
CGGAGAGAGTAATACCGGAGATAGAATCACCAGAGCCAATTCCAAGTAATGCAGCAGTTACACCCCGAATGTGGCCACCGGTACCCATACCAAGACCGGTTAACGACAAGCCTTCAATGGAACCGCCGGCGCCCATTCCCAAACCGGCTACCTGTATTCCGGATAAGGATGATCCGGCTCCAATTCCCAAACCGGCCATTTGCACTCCATGTATAGAACCTTCTGCGCCAACTCCAAGACCACCTGCCTGGAACCCGATGACATTGTTTGAAACGGTAACTCCCCCAAGTCCGACGGATACCCCCATGAGGTCCCCTCCACCCGTTAGTGGTAACCCAATAGCCAGGCCACGGACAATGCTGTTGGAATCATAGCCCGGCTCCCGTAAAGTGATATTGATACCGTGAATTTTTTGAAGCTGATGGTCGCGATAATTGATTCGGAGGCCGTGAATAACCGGGACATCCCCTAATCCGATACCGTAATTTCGGTATGTGAGGGAAAAGTGATTGCCCGTTTTGAGGAGCGTAGTATGTTGGTTGGTAGAGTCGTTGGTACTGGAAACCCACTGTGGAGTGGGGTTTGTGGTAGCTGAAGAAAACGTGGGAGTCGTCAGTTGGAATGCACCGACAAAGATCAGGAGTATACCTGTGATGACAGGTGATAAAAATGGCACTGGTTTCATAATATTCAGGTACCGAAATAACGTTGTAGTTTATGAATCCTCTGTCCAGAAATGTTACCGATGTGATAATCCTGAAGAAGTTCAGATTCGATATGACACCATGAAACCTGCTGCAGGCTGAGCGGGATTGTTATATTCACCGGCAGAAGGCAACCACAGTGGTACCATGGATCTACGGAAACCGGATCAAAACGTTACATTTTTGTTGCTGAAATATTCAGTTTTGAACCTGACGTACATACCCCTGATGTCCATTTCGTTCCAGCCGGTTCAGGTCCCTGCTGGCTTCACCGGTACTTCGGTAGCGGCCGTAATAGACGCGATAAACGCGATTTTCATCAACCCGGGCGGATACTACCCTGCTGTTTCGAATTTGTTTGGCGTATGATTCCGCATCACTCCGGCGGTTAAACGATCCCAGCTGAATAGTAAATTCCTCCTGACGAATATTCCCGGGACCGCGAGTGCGGAGCGGTTGTTCCGAGCGGACCAGTATCAGACGTACCGGGGCAATACCGCTGTCAATCATATCAATGCGGCGAGCTGCTTCACGGGAAAGGTCTATGATACGTCCACGGGCATACGGTCCGCGGTCGTTGATACGCACATCCACCGATTTACCGTTGTTTCGGTTGACCACGCGGACAACGGTATTGAAAGGCAGGGTGCGATGAGCTGCAGTAAGGGCATCCTGATTATAGGTTTCACCATTAGCAGTCTGCTTACCGTGGAAACCGGGTCCGTACCAGCTTGCCTCCCCACTTTCAATGACACTTCCTGATCGCGTTGTAGCACAGGAAGCAATAATAAGCAGCAGTATTGAAAGCAGTATAAGTCGATTCATTATCGCTTCTTTATCATATTTACCAGTTTAATCCGTCTCAGTCACCCGGAAAATAAAAAACTTGAGGTATTCTGTTTCGGGCATTTCCGGCAGTGTCGGGTGATCCGGCGGATGTGCTCCGTTGTGGAGTAACTGAACATGACGGCGACTGTCTTTACATGCACGCTGAATCGACTCCATGAACGCCTCCCGGGTGATATGATGAGAACAGGTTGATGTGGCTAAAATTCCTCCTGGTTTTAACATCTCCAATGCGGCGCCATGGATTTTCCGGTATTCGCGCAATGCGGGGCCTACCGATTTTCGATTGGTTGCGAGATTTGGCGGGTCCAGATTGATAACATCAAATGACGCTCTCTTTTTTGCCATTCCGGGAAGCAGTTGGAAAAGATCACCCAGCTGGGTGCTAATTGTGCTTTCCTGATCATTTCGGCGGATGGTTTCTACTGCTGAGGCAAGAACCGATTCAGAATTATCAATGGCAATGACCTCGGAAGCTCCACCAAGAGCGGCATGAACAGCAAATCCTCCATAGTGACAAAACGCATCAAGGACTTTGGCCCCTTCAGGAATGAAAGATTGGAACAGCTTTCTATTATCCCGCTGATCAAGATAAAACCCGGTTCTGTGGCCATTCAATAGATCGATGGTATAATGTACCGAATTTTCGGTAATAGGCACCTTTATATCGTCGTCATTACCAACGATAACTTGTTTTTCCTGCTGCAGGCCCTCCCGTTCACGCATCAGGTTATCGTTTCTTAAAATAAGAAATGCAGGTTTTAATAACTCCCCGAGTGTGTCTATGATGATATTTCGTTGTTTTTCCATTCCGGCACTGAGAATCTGCAACACGAGCCCATCACCATAGCGATCAACAATTAGCCCCGGCAAACCGTCGCTCTCGGCATAGATCAGACGATATGCATCAGTGTCCCGTATTACATTATCCCTGAGAGCGACAGCCATTTTTAACCGGGACTTAAAAAAAGAGGCATCTATGGTGACATCCCTTCGGGAGAGCATCCTGACAGCGATGAGCGAATTGGGATGGTAATAACCAATTCCCTTGAATGCATTACCTGCGTCAAAAACTCGAACAATTTGCCCGATTTCAAGCGGGTGATCTGTTGGGACCAGTTCATTACTGAAAATCCATTGATGGCCCTTTTTTAGCCGTTTATCTTTCTCTTTTGCAAGATGAATCGATTTATATGGATGCGTCATAGATGCGTTATAAGTTCATGTATGGGGTCTCAATCAAAAAAAATCACAGGAGATGCGTAATGATTTGATTGTTTTTAACTGGGCTGTATATCATATTAAAGATATCACTTTTCGCGGGCAACATTTCACACTTAAAATGGAGATTTGTCATGTCTGAAAAAATTAATCTGGAATGTGTTCAGGGTGATATTACCAATCAGAGCGATCTAGATGTTGTTGTGAACGCCGCAAATGCACAGTTACGAACAGGAGGTGGCGTTGCCGGTGCAATTCATCGGGCTGCCGGGCCAAAACTTGAAGAAGCATGCCGCCCAATGGCCCCAATAAATCCGGGAGATGCGGTTATCTCTCCTGCTTTTGACATGCCCAATAAAAAAATTATTCATACCCTTGGGCCTGTATATAATGTTGACAAACCATCTGACCAGCTTCTGGCCGATTGTTACCGGAATTCATTGATGCTGGCGGATCGTGAAAAATTGACAACCATTGGATTTCCCGCGATATCAACAGGCGCGTTCGGATATCCAGTTCAGGAAGCTGCCGAAGTCTCGGCATATGTGGTACATTCGGTGATGGCCGAACTCCATCAGATTGCTCTGATTCGGTTTGTTCTGTTTTCCGATACAGATTATGCAACCTTCCGTAAAGCATTTGGGATTAAATAATCGGATGGGATTTAATTATCATATTAGTTAAATCATATCCGAACCAGTTTCAGAACAGTTCGTCTAAATGTATGAGTGAGTGAAGTTTGAGTATTACCGGTTTCATTACTATTACCCGGCTGGTTTTACTCTCTGAATACCATCATTTACCACGCTTGACGGTACCGTTATATCCGGGAACAAGTTCAGGCGGTATCTTTTAAAACAAATTATTCTGGTAACCATGAAAAATTCATCGCGATCTTTTTCTAACAGGGGGTTTGTATCCCTGTTAATGGCCATATGCTTTGCCGGACTGGCCGCATCAGGTATCATTCTGTACATTGCGCCACCTTGCAGTATCGCGGCCAATACCAATTGGAGTATTCTTGGGATGTCGAAAGTCCAGTGGGCCTCCCTCCACCAGGTATCCGCCCTGTTTATCCTTATTCTGGCGCTTATCCATCTGTTTGTGTTTAACTGGAAAACCTTTTTATGTTATTTGAACCGCAAATCAGACAGAAAAAATAACTCCGAGCTGTCATCGGCCGGAAGAAAAACATTTTCGATTCCAAAAGAGGTCATTGCTGCAATCATAGCGGGAATTATCCTGTATGCGGGCGCTATCACCATGATTGCTCCTTTCGGATGGCTGCATGAGGGGCACGACACGATCAGGGACAGTTATCGCCAGGAGATACCCTCCGGAACCGGGGAAGGCTACATGCGGGGTGATGGACGTGGCGATGGGCGCGGTGACGAAGCACGAGACGGCAGTGGACGTGGCGATGGACGCGGTGAAGGAGCACGGGACGGACGCGGCCGCAATCGCTAAATCACTCCTCCCGGATATTTTCGATCATCTCTCCGGTCACCAGAAATACAATTCGTTCACAGATATTGGTTACCCGGTCGGCGATCCGCTCCAGGTTGTGCGCAACCCAAAGCAGCTTGGTTGACGCGGTGATCGTGGACGGTTTTTCAAGCATAATGGAGATCAGCTCCCGCTGTACCTGATGGTATAGTTCATCCACCTGGTCATCCTGTTTGTTGATGCGCCGTGCCGCCTGATCATCCCGTACACTGTACGCCTTCATCGAAGCCCGGGTCATCTCCACCGCGATTTCCTCCATGCGCGGGATATCGATGAGCGGCTTCACAAGCGGCGTGTCTCCCAGCTTGATCACAATCTTGGCGATCCCCTCGGCATAATCGCCCATACGCTCCAGATCGGTAATGATACTCAATACCGCAATCAATTCCCGTAAATCGGTCGCTACCGGCTGCTGCGTTGCGATGAGGCTGATACATTTCTCCTCAATCTCCCACCGTTTGTCATTGATGAATTGGTCGTCATTCCGGATGATTTTTGCCGTCGCAACATCCTGCTCTTTCAAGGCTATGATCGACTTGTTGATAGCCAGGGTGACCATATCCGCCATGGCC
>SLLW01000393.1 GCA_007133875.1 Balneolales bacterium
ACTAATCAGCACTTATGGAAACTTCGCCTCTGATCGAAGCTTGCAAATCGGGTGACCTCGAAGCGATTAAAGCGAATCTTAAAGATGGCAGTGAGATTAATGCGGTCTCAGTGACCGGATCGACACCCCTAATTTACGCAGCACAGAATAATCAGCTGGAAGCGGTCAAGCTGTTGCTCAAAAAAGGGGCGGAAGTCAATGTCAAAAACAAGATTGGCGGGACTGCTCTTAACAGGGCTGCGGAAAACGGCAACCTGGAGATGATGAATCTGCTTTTTGATCATGCTGCCGAGATCGGTCCGCTGGCGCTGATTATCGCCGCCCGGGAAGGGCAACTTGAGGCGGTCAAACTGCTTCTTGAAAAAGGAGCGGATGTCAACGCCACCCAGCATTGGGGTCAGACTGCACTTATGTTTGCCGCAAGGGAGGGGCATCTTGAGGTTGTCCGCTATCTGATTTCCCAGGGTGCCAACGTTAAGCAGAAAGACAAAAACGGGTTTTCGGCATTAAACCATGCTGTTGACAATGAACATTCGGATTTGGCGATTGTACTCCGCAGTGCAGGTGCTACCGAGGCCCGTGCCCAGAAACGTGCGGAAACAGCACGAAAAGTGGATGATGATGACGAGGATGATGTCGGAAGTGATGACTCAGGATCAGAGGATATCGATATCGATATGGATGATGATGAGGGTTCGGATTGATTCATCATGTTGAATCCTTTTCATTCCCGGAATCTTTTTTTAACCGGACGATAAGGTTCTCCAGTACTTCGAGTTTGCTCCTGAGTTGCATGTTTTCCAGCTCCACTTTTCGTTTTTCTTCTTCCAGCTGTTCGAAATCATCGCTGACGGCTATGTTCCGGGCTCCGCTCCGTTCAACGATCTCATCGGAATGTTCGTAAGGGCGGCTCTCTTTTTTCCGCTGCTTTCCACCAGATGTTCCGAACAGGATCCAGTGTACATCAAGAGATTCACATTTTGATAGGACTCGTGTTGCATTTATCCTTCCCCGGGACCGCCAATTCGCTATTACTGTAGGTTGCACATTCAGGTAATCAGCCAGTTGACTATCAGTTTTAAGGTTCAGGGTCTTTTTAAGTCGATCTAATACCGCATCATCAAAATGTGGATTTATGCTTGACAATATAACAAAATGTGATTATAATGTTGTATACATCCGAAATATGCCTGTGATATATGCTCAGATCTCAAGAGTGCAAGCAATCCGTAATCTGAGCAGATCTTCCGGCAGGTCGGATGGATGCCGAATACGGCAATTCCTGTAAGATACAATATCTGCTTCTCTCTTTGAAAGAGGGAATTTCGCAAGGTGAATTATTTGAACCCAAGACGAAATCCGGAAGCGGATTTCGAATATCAGGGCGAAATCATTTCGGTGGTTTCGCCTTTTTTTGTTACCGCTCCCGAACTTGAAAAAGGGTATAAATAGTAGTACCTTTGGATGATTTGAAATTAACAGATATACACAATTCGTTGTCCGGATAAACCAAGGCCGGCAACAAGGTACATTATTCAATATTTACCAAACAAAGGACTCGTATTATGTCAAGAATTAAAGTAGGAATTAATGGCTTCGGGCGTATCGGAAGGCTTGTTACCCGTGCCATTCTCGCAAATTATAATGATAAAATTCAGGTTGTCGCAGTTAATGACCTTACCGATGCTGCTACACTGGCACATCTTTTCAAGTATGACTCGGTTCACGGAAAATTTAATGGTGAAGTACGGGCAGAAGGGGATAAACTGATCATCAATGGCGAGTCAATTAAAGTAACCGCTGAAAGAGATCCCGCCAATCTTAACTGGGGTAGCGATGGTGTCCGCACTGTAGTTGAAAGCACCGGTTTCTTCACCAGCAGTGACGCTGCTTCCAAGCACCTTAAAGCCGGCGCCGAAAAAGTGGTTATCTCCGCTCCGGCCAAAGGTGATGTCCGCACCATCGTTCTCGGTGTAAACGACGACCAGATCTCCGAGGATGTCAATATCTACTCCAACGCAAGCTGCACCACCAACTGCCTCGCTCCGATGGTTAAGGTATTGGATGATGCGTTCGGCGTTGAAAAAGGATTCATGACCACCGTTCACGCCTACACCGGCGACCAGAGCACCGTCGACAGCCCGCACTCAGATCTGCGTCGTGCCCGTGCGGCAGCCATCAACATTGTGCCGACATCTACCGGTGCCGCCAAAGCCGTAGGCCTCGTACTTCCGCACCTGGATGGCAAACTGGACGGAGGAGCGCTTCGCGTTCCCGTACCTACCGGTTCCCTGACGGATTTCACAGCCACTGTCAAAAAGGACACTACGCTGGAAGAAGTTACTGCAGCTTTCAAAAAAGCAGCTGACGGACCTCTCAAAGGTATTCTCGAATTTACTGATGAGCCGATTGTATCCACCGATATCATCGGTAACCCCCACTCAACCATCTACGATTCCGACATCACCAAAGTGGACGGAAAACTGGTGAAAGTGGTAGGTTGGTACGACAACGAAGCCGGTTATTCGGCACGTACCGCTGACTTGATTATCCGTATTGGATAATTGCTGATCCTCCTTTTATTGGCTGCTTCTTACCGGGAGCAGCCAATAATTTTTGTAATTCATACCATAGTTCAGGATTTCCTGATCTGGTATGTTTTTTTCTATCCGGTGTCTTACAATCGCATGTGCCCGCCGGATAATCGGGATGTAGCGCAGCCCGGTAGCGCGCCTCGTTCGGGACGAGGAGGTCGCAGGTTCAAATCCTGTCATCCCGACCTGTTAAAACCGATGTTCTGATATTGTTCAGGATGTCGGTTTTTTTTTACCCATCAGTTTATGGAATCCCTCCCTGTTTCTGTCTATTTAAAAATTATGGCCATCATTCATCAAATCTTCAACTATTATTGGTAATAAGTTAACAAGAGCTCTGGTATACTATACTGATGATGTCCATATGGTTAACATTATTGTAGTAGAGGATATCTTAAAAAAAATCATTAAAGCATTATAGATCCGCCTGAAAGGGTCTGCATCATCGTGGTATCTCCAAATTTCAGCAAGTAACACCAGGTCGATCGATCTGGATCATCAGAATATGTTTCTGTTAAATAATGGGAGGTTTGTGATGTCTGAAGAATCTGGAAGCACGTATGGTAAACGGCAACGAATCGGGCTTTTTCTCGGCCCTGCAGTTTTTTTACTTTTCATGATTATACCGTCACCCGAAGCCCTGGAACCGGAAGCCTGGGCTGTCGCAGGGGTGGCTTTGTTTATGGCAATCTGGTGGGTTTCTGAAGCGATACCCATTCCCGCCACCGCGCTTCTGCCTATCGTATTGTTTCCGGTCCTGAAAGTGGGCCCGGTCGGCGAAGCAACTGCTCCTTTTGCCAACCCGCTGATCTATCTGTTTATGGGTGGATTTATTATTGCACTGGCTCTGGAGCGGACCAATCTGCATCGCCGTATTGCACTGAATGTGGTGAATTTCGTCGGAACAAAACCGACATCCATCATCATCGGTTTTATGATCGCGGCTGCTTTCCTGAGTATGTGGGTGAGTAACACCGCCACCGCAATGATGATGCTTCCGATCGCGCTATCGATTATTGGCCTGGTTGAAAGCGACCGGGCAATGGAAACCGGTGATTTCAAAAGCAATTTCTCTCTTGTGATGCTGCTTTGTCTGGCCTATGCATGTAATATCGGCGGTATTGGAACGTTGATTGGAACTCCGCCGAATGCCTTGATGGCAGGGTATATGCTGGATAATTACGACGTCAATATTGGATTTGCCCAATGGATGATGATCGGTGTTCCCCTTGTTATCGTAGCGCTGCCGATCGTATTTCTGCTGCTGACCTATGTGGTGTTTCCGGTTTCACTGAAACAGATTCCCGGTGGAAAAGATGTCATCAAAAAAGAACTCAGGGACGCCGGTCCGATGAGCAAAGCCGAAAAAATGGTTGCTGTGGTTTTCGGTATGACGGCACTGCTTTGGGTAACCCGTCCGTTGCTGGAACCCTATGTTCCCAATATTTCTGATACAGGAATTGCTATTTTCGGTGCTGTGATCATGTTTTTACTGCCGGTAAATTTCAAGGAAGGGGAATTTGTGTTGAACTGGGAGGACGCGAAAAAACTTCCATGGGAAGTGTTGATTCTGTTCGGTGGGGGACTGAGTCTTGCCGCTGCCATTACGGGTACGGGGCTTGCCGAATGGATAGGCATGTCGTTGAGTGGGCTTGACTGGCTGCCAATCATAGTACTGGTAATGTCGTCACTTTTTGTGATTATCTTTTTGACCGAGGTGACCAGCAACACCGCCACAGCTGCTGCATTCCTTCCTATTCTGGCATCGGTTGCCATCGCAATGGGACAGGATCCGCTGCTTCTGGTCATCCCCGCAGCTATAGGAGCAAGTTGTGCTTTTATGCTCCCGGTGGCCACTCCGCCCAATGCCATTGTCTATGGAAGCGGACTGGTGAGCATACCACAAATGGCCCGGGCCGGATTCATATTTAATATCGTTATGATATTCGTAATCACCGGAATGATGTATCTGCTGTTAGGCCATGTTTTCGGTGTGGTGCTTTGATATAACAAAATCCGGTTACTGCCTGTCCGGATGATGATTTTGGCAGGCCGTGACAGGTGTAATAGTGGTGCAATATTGACAGGTTTAATCGTGACAGGTAAAAAAAAAGCCCTCCGGATACAGATCTGGAGGGCTTTTTGATATCAGTGAGCGAGAAACGGGACTCGAACCCGCGACCCCGACCTTGGCAAGGTCGTGCTCTACCAGCTGAGCTATTCTCGCATAGAG
>SLLW01000056.1 GCA_007133875.1 Balneolales bacterium
ATGAATAATTCAATTGTACTAACGGCCCTCAAGAAAGTAATCATCATGACCGGTATCATGGTTCTGATGATGTTTATGAATACGCAAGTATCGCAAGCCGGCGAAATTGGTTTCACTGCTGGAGGGGGTGAGGCTTCTGGTTTATCGGCGCAGCCTACTGAGGTAACCGGTCAGGTTACGGATACGGAAGGTGAACCGTTGTTTGGGGTAAACATAATAGTCCAGGGCACCAACAGGGGCACAACTTCAAATATTGATGGTGAATACTCAATTCTGGTAGAATCTGAAGAAGAGGTTCTTGTTTTCAGATACATGGGATTTGCCCCCCGGGAAGTCCTGGTTGGAGATCAAACCACAATCAATGTTACCTTGGAGGAGGAGACCGGTCGGTTAGAAGAAGTGGTGGTTGTGGGATATGGCGTACAGGAAAGAGCTACAATATCAGGATCCGTATCTCAAATAAGAAGCCACGAAATCGTAACTACCCGTAATGAAAACCCGCAAAATATGCTTACCGGAAAGATCCCGGGAGTAAGGGTTACCCAGCTGGGTTCGGAGCCGGGAAGTTTCAGTACGCTTTTTGACATTCGCGGATTCGGGGCGCCTTTGGTAATTATAGATGGTGTGCCCAGGGATAATTTCGCACGTTTGAATGCCCGCGACATTGAAAGTATTTCGGTGTTAAAAGATGCCTCAGCAGCTATTTATGGAGTACGGGCAGCCAATGGAGTGGTTTTGGTAGAAACGAAAGACGGAAGTGGTGTTGATGGCTTCTGGTTCAGTTATGATGGCGGTATGACTTTACAGAGGCCCTCGGGTTCTCCGAAGACCGCACTTGCTGCCGATTGGATGGAGCTGCGTAATGAAACGAATATGCGTTCGCTGACCAATCCCCAACGCGCTTATACTGACGAGGAGATAGAGGCATACCGGACAGGTGAGAAGGTAGGCACTGACTGGCATAGCACAATCATTCGGCCCACCGCTCCGCAAATGCAGCACACCTTAAGTGCAAACGGCCAAATAGACGACATAAATTTTTATACCAGCGTTGGCTATGAATACCAGGAAAGTTTCTTCAGAAATGATCTGAACTATGAGAGTTTCAATTTACGCTCAAATATTTCGGCCCAGCTAACGGAAGATATCGGTCTTGATGTCAGACTTAGCGGTATTTCCGATACCAAATTTCAATCCTATCAAAACTCCTGGGCGATCATTCATTCTTTTCAGAGATCGAATCCAACAATTCCTGTTTATGCGAATAATCAGCCCCCGTTTTACCGGCATGGTATAGTTGACGGTTCTAATCCGGCGGCTATGATGGATAGCGATTATGCGGGGTATCAGGAGTTGGCAGATAAGTGGTTTCAATCTTCCTTAAGTCTGAATTATGCTATGCCGTTTATTGATGGGTTGGAAGCCCGGGGTATGTTTAGTTTTGACTATCACATTGCCGAAAACAAAATACACAGTCCGGAATATAATCAGTATGAATATGATGAGGCTTCTGAGACCTTCAGAGAGATTCCCAGACAAGGTCCGAGTCAGATAGAAAATCAGTTCTTCTCTAATCAGGATATGTTGTATCAGCTTTCTTTGGATTATAATCAAACGTTTTTCAATAATCATAATGTCAGTGCCTTATTATTGGGAGAGGGTCAGCGAAGACGTGGGGAGAACTTTATGGCTCAAAGAGAGTTGGTGCTCGGCCTAGATGAGTTGTTCGCCGGGATATCGGAGAATCAGATTGGTACGATGGATACCGGGCTTGGTAATTTGTATGAGGATGCCAATTTGGGTCTGGTCGGAAGATTGCAATACAATTATGATCGAAGATATATGACCGAATTCAGTTTCCGGTATGACGGCTCATCGAGATTTGCCGAGGGTCGTCGCTGGGGATTTTTCCCATCGATTAGCGCCGGCTGGAGAATGTCGGAAGAAAGTTTCTGGGAGAATTCGGCATTGTCTTTCATCAATAATGCCCGCATAAGAGGTTCATATGGTGTAATGGGTGATGACGGGGCCTCCACGTTTCAATTTGTATCCGGATATCAATATCCTAATGAAGGCGTATTTGACATGTTGCCTGGCGGGTCGGTATTTAATGGAAATTATATACCCGGTGCTCAGAATTTGGGAATTCCAAACCCGCTGATTACCTGGTATACCAGTCATACGGTAAATATTGGATTGGATCTGGATGCCTGGGATGATCTGATTGGCATCTCGGTGGATGTTTTCAACAGGGATAGAGAAGGCTTATTAACTACGCGTGTTTTAAGCTTGCCAACGGTTGTCGGGGCTAGTCTTCCAGAAGAAAACCTGAATGAGGACAGAACCCGGGGTATAGAAGTGGAGGTAACCCACACCAACAGAATCAATGACTTTTTGTATAATATTTCCGGACAGGTTTCCTACACACGCACCCAAAACAGATATGTTGAGCGGGCCGAAGCCGGAAACTCCTATCTGAACTGGAGAAACAATAATCAAAATCGCTACCATGGTATTTGGTGGGGTCAGGCAACGGACGGCCGTTGGGAATCCTATGAGGAAATAGCCAATAGCGATGTATTTGTCGGTCAGGGTACATTGCCCGGAGATTACAAATACAAGGATTGGAATGGCGATGGGCAGACGCAATCCTATTTGGATATGCATCCCATAAGTTATAATGGAGTGCCGCTTGTCAACTTTGGTTTGACGACAAATGCCCGGTACCGAAACTTTAATCTGAATATTCATTTGCAGGGTGCGGCAATGAATTATGTTGCATACGATCTGTCTTTATTGCAGCCCCTGTGGGGAGATGACCGGGCGAATGCCATGGCCTATTTTACAGACCGGTGGCGTCCGAAAGATCCTGATGCCGATCCCTATGATCCCAATACCGAGTGGATTGAAGGAGAACATGCTTTCGGTGGACACACTCCGGATCGCAACTCCTATCACGCGATAAACCGGGGTAATTATGTGCGGGTAAAAAGTGTGGAGTTTGGTTATACACTACCCACTTCAACTTCTGAGGCAATCGGGTTGAGGCAGGCCCGGTTCTTCTTAAGCGGTTATAACTTGCTGACTTTTACCAAGATGGATTATATAGATCCGGAACAGCCTGAAGATTCAGCCGGTAATACGTATCCATTAAACCAGAGCTTTACGTTAGGTGTAAATCTCGACTTTTAAACAGAGCATAATTATGAAATTTTCAAAACTCCTACTTTTATTAATCATGCCCGGTATCATCTGGTCATGCACAGATTCGGATTTGTCGATATCACCCCGGAACATTATTGATGATGAAGCTGTATTTACTACGGAGGCAGGTATTGAGGCTTATATGTCGACGATGTATGCCAAATTGCATGTAGAGGATTTCCGGTATTCCCCGGTATTTGGGTTTCATCAGTCCTGGGCGCTTGAGAATCCCTCCCTGATGACCGGAGAGGCGCTGGGCCGCGACGGAGGTATGCCTACAACTGAGTTTACGAGCGAAGCGTCCCCTACATTCTTTGAATTATCATATGAATTAATACGGGAAGCCAATGTGTTTCTGGAAAACTTCCCCGAACACAGTGGTAATTTTACCGCTGATGTAGCGGATCATTTTATGGGGGAGGCTTATTTTATCAGAGCCTTCAGCTATTATGCCCTCGCAAAAAGATATGGCGGGGTGCCGCTGGTAACGGAAGTGCTGCAATACCCCGAGCAACCAATTGAGGAGCTTGATATACCCCGGGCGCCGGCCGAAGAGGTATACGATCAAATTGCAGAAGATTTTGATCAGGCCATTGAAAGGCTAAGCCAAAGCAGCGCTTTAGGCAGGGTCAATAATTATGCAGCTGCGGCTTTTAAATCAAGAGCCATGCTTCATGCCGGGTCAATTGCTAAATACAACGATATAAACCTTGCTAACCCCCATGGCGATGGCGATTTATTGAAAATTGACCGCAGCAGGGCGACTGATTATTTCCGTGAAGCCTATGAAGCGGCTAAATTTGTGATTGACGGGGGAATGTATGAGTTGTATGGTTTGGGCGAAACCGATCCCCACCAGCAGTATCGTAATATGGTTGATTTGTTTCAGCCTGCCCAGAAAGAAAATGCTGAAATCTTGTTTATTAAAGACTATGAATATGATGACTCTGTGCATGGATTTGATGCTTACAACGTTCCGCGGCAATTTATGGGCCCGAACGGCTATTCCTCAGCTACAAACCCAACACTTGATTTTGTAGAGATGTTCGATGGCCTGCCCAAGAATGAAGACGGTCGCATTGAAGTACTTGATGAAAATGGGTACTATAAAATGTTTGATAACCTTTATGATTTTTATGAAGGTGCCGAGCCCCGGCTACGTGCTAATGTGATATTCCCGGGGGATGAGTTCAAGGGTGTGGAAGTAGAAATATGGCGCGGCATTTATACCAACCCGGATGTAGATAATATCTCCAAGCTTGTTCCTGAAGATGCTACCGATTTATACGGGAATGTTATGGATAACCCGGAATTCCTGGTGGAATCAAGTAGCCCGGAGCAAAGTCCCTATCAATTGGAAATAGACGGCGAAACCGTCAGTATGAATCCGGCAGGGCGAAGCGGCGTGTTTCACGGTGGACCTCATGCCAATGGTACTTACACAGGTTTTTCTATCAGAAAGCAGCTGAACGAGGAATTGACGGTGGGCCAAACACAGGAACGTTCCCTTGATAACCACTGGGTTGAGTTGAGATACGCCGAAGTTCTGTTAAGTTTTGCCGAGGCTGCCGTTGAACTTGCAGAGGCCGGTGAATCAGCTGACATGGGTGC
>SLLW01000029.1 GCA_007133875.1 Balneolales bacterium
CCTGAAACGCAACGGCTTTATGGGTGTCTGCCATGGATTTGCCGTCACAAGCCTGCTGGCATTTTCGGACGGAATCGAAGGGTTGGAACCCCTCGGGATCCATAGTGATGAAGAAACACTTTATGACATTTCTCCCGATTGGGATGTCAGAAATGCCATTAATATCACCTGGACCAAACAATTTGGAAAAAACCATCTCGTGGGCCAATTGATAAACTCGGTATCAGGCTTCCTTCTGAAAGGCCCAACGGAAACACTGGAAGAGGTGAAAAACATGCTTGAACGAACATCAGTATCGGATTATCACAGACATCTGATTCTGATTCCCCCGGATGACGTCAGCCGCGCACACACTATTTTAGCGTACCGTGTAGAGGAGAGCAACGTTTACCCCGATGTCTGGGATATCTATGTACATGACAGCAACCAGCCCTGGAATGACACCCTGAAAGTTCAGGTCAACACCGCAACCGATTATTGGTGGTATGCCACACCCGCCCAGATTGATGGCCAGACTGTTCCTGTAATTAATTATTCGGGAGTCGGCGGATTATTCCTGGGAGACCGTGTCGATGCCTACCTTACCCAATCCAAATTCCTGAAAGAGGTGCCAAACAGTCAGGAACAACCGCACAGCCCGGCGGAACAACTGGCAGATCATGGTTATATGTATACCCTGTTCTCAGCAGATACGGAGATCCGGTTTCAGGACCACACCGGAAACGAATCGTCCTATGAAGCGTTGACCGTCAATTCGGGGATTCCCGGCACGTTGCCGATAACGCCTGCCGTCGGTGGCGAACATCCCCCGATCGGGTACCTGCTGCCCGATAACGAATATCTCATCGATCTGGAGTTTATGTCCGGCAACGATATCTTCGCGGCGGTCAATGAAACCACCATGTATCAGTACGCTTCAGCCGATTCAACAGCTTTGGGCGTTACCGATCGGTTGCGCTATGGCAATTCCGTGACGGTGCTGGGAAATGATGACGGATCCCCCCGTTCATTTAATATGGCCGTCATGCAGGATTATGAGACCGAAAACCAAATGTATCATATCATGGGCGCTTCCGTTGCAGAAAATGATTCTGTGCGCTTTTCGCTGTCAGACGAATCACATCTGGTCCTTGAAAATTATGGAAGCCCGTCCACCATAGATATCGAACTCAGAGAGGCTTATGGCAACGAAAGAGCCTATTTTTTGTATGAGGGATTTGAATTGTCCGGTTCCACGGCCTATAAACTTCAGGCAAACTGGGAGGATGTGGCGCATGATGACCTGACCATCCTGATCGATTCCGATATGAATGGATCATACAATGAATCCGTCGCACTGCAGAATGTCGCTACATCCTCGGGCCAATCAAGTCCCACCGGTATACCTGACTATTACATGCTCGCTCAAAACTATCCCAATCCGTTCAATCCATCCACCACGATACGGTTTTCTCTTCCATCCGAGGGGAATGTCCATCTGGCTGTTTATGATGTTCTGGGTAGAAACGTAGCAACACTTGTGAATGAATCAAAATCGGCCGGGTATCATGAAATCGTATTTGACGCAGGACGTCTGGCCAGTGGTGTCTACCTGTACCAGCTTCGGGCCGGTGATTTTGTGGAAACGAAACAGTTGATGCTCCTGAAATAGTGTCATTTGACCAGCGTCATTTTACGGTTCTGCACCTCCCCGTCGGTGATCAGACGGTATATATAAACACCACTTGACAATCCGCCGGCATCGAAACGGACCTGATGCCGGTTCGGCTGGAGCGGCTCATCCAGAAGGACCGCAACCCGGCGTCCCAGCATATCATACACCTCCAGCCGCACATGGGCCGCACCGGGGAGATCAAAACGGATACTCGTCTCCGGGTTGAACGGGTTCGGATAATTCTGATGCAGCGTAATCCGGTCCGGAAGCTGATCCCCGTCATCCGCAAATCCCGATAATGCCCTCCCGCTTATCCGCAGTTCAAACCGCGGCTCATCGGTCGCGACCGCCATCGCATCGGTCTCGCGAAACGCCAGCATCTCCGCTTCGCGCAAATTTGTAACATCTCCGGTGTGATGATCGGCCAGCGCCACATCCCGGTCAGACGGAACCGTTTCCAATCCCTCCCACCGCAATTCAAAATCACCGCCAAACCCGCTGCGCACAAGGTTCACCGGCAGGGCAAGCTCCTCGCCTGACGCCGGTCGGGACTCCTGCGCCAACAGCGCAACTCCCTCCTCTCGCTGCGCCTCAAATGCCAGAGTCGCAAACCGGCCGGACCCATCCCCATCATCCAGCGGAGTGAGTTTCTTCAAATCGAACGCATCAGCCCCGTCCTTACCCTGTGGATGCACCAAAAGGGACAAGGCGTGATCGATCACCCGGTACCCGCCGGATTCGTTTTCATCTGACCCGGATTCGTCCACCCCGGTCAGGGTAAACTGCAGCCGGAAGGATGATGGTTCCTCATCCGCAACCGGTTTGTAGAACGATCCGCCGTCGGTTTTGCCACCGGGCCGGAACCTGAGGCGCGCAGCCCCGTTATCCTCCAGGATAAATCCCTGCCACGCCGCAACCGGCTCACCCGGATCGGGAATTCGGTAGGATCCGGCTCCATTACCGGCCTCCGGATCCCATATCTGCAGGGCGGAAATTGGGGCGATCACCTCGCCGTTGTCGTCCAGATAGACGATGTGCTGCCGGTCCAGGGCGGTTTCGAACGGGTTGCCCGCCAGATTCCATCCCTCCTCCAAACTAACTTCCACATCCTGATCCGGTGTTACGCCGGTCAGCTCCATCGTGAACGGAAGCGCGCGGCTCGGGCCATCGTCATTGTTGAAAAAGTACCAGATAAAACCGCTGCCGGGGGTAATTTCGTCGAAGATATCCTGGGGTGGTACCCAATTCCACTGATCACCGCTGCGAACATAACGGAAAAGATTGGGTTCGGCATCTTCGGGGTTTGCGCCGGGGTAATCATCGGCATAGAGTTCGGCCGTACCTTCAATACCCTGAATCAGGTTCTGTTTCGCAAGGTCGGAGAACTGTTTTCCGCCCACAGGTACGCTCATCATCCGCCATCCGGGGTGATTGCCCGGGACCTGCAACTGGTAAACACCGGTCGGGTTTTCGAGTCCGCCGGATACCGAAAGATGGTTGATGCGCATCGTACCGCCGCCGCTGCCGGCATCCCAGCCGTACAGGCGGAATGCAACCGATTCCGCGTTGCCGCCAAGTGCGTCAAGCGAAAGTTCCCGGGTGTAGTCGCTGGTACCACTTAGTGTGCCGGCGGTAAGTTCCACAAACTCCCCGTCATCGATGCGGTAGTGCCATGCAAACTGCTGAGGACCGGTACCGGATCGGCGGATACTGTACGTGAAAACAGCATCATCAGAAAAGTCGAGAGAACGGTCGGCGGCCGACAGTGTGAAGTTGACATAGTGTTCATCACTGAGTGCACCTGAGGTCGCCCAGTTGCGGCTGTTGAACTGGGCATTGCCGTCGTTGCATTCCACACCAAAACGCAGCATCGGTGTCGCATTAATGCGGTCGCCGGGGATGATGGGATCGGGATCCTGCTCCGCGCATCCCTGTGTGCCGGCGAAGGTGTACTCCAGCAGGAAGACATCCGGGCTGTCGAGATCCTGATCGGCGGGATCCCAGGGCTCATAGTTTTCGAAATAGGCGCGGCGAATGAGGGTGGTATCCACCACGAATGGGTTTGGTTTGCCGTCCTGCACCGTGGCAATCTCATGCGTCCAGCCGAGCTCATCCGTTCCAACCGGATCCAGATTGTGATAACTGCGCAGCACATCCATCTGATGGTAGAGATAGTCGGGATTGGCGTTTCGCACCTCGCCGGGATACATCGTATAGAAATAGAACATTGCGCGGGCCACATCACCCATATAATCGTCCATAACCTGAAACCGGCCGGGAGCGGTACTGCGGGTCCGGCTCCAATCGCCGGGATCCCCAACGGGCTCGGACGCCTGCGAAGTATTGCCGCGCCACCAGCGGGTCACATCGGCCGTCTCCAGGAAAGCAAACGGATAGTTGCTGCGCGAGCCGTTGACATCCCCGCGGATGGGCCTCAGATGGTGCATGTCGATGCGCGCGTTCCCGCTTCCGGCTCCCATCGACTGCGGCCAGATGTGCTCGGTATTCCAGCCGTTGTCCTGTGCAAACTGGCGGACGGACTGGCCGCCGTTGGGATCCCAGGTGAGCTGATCTCCGGTGTACACGCAGGTAAGCGTGTTGTTATCATCCAGGTGGACAACAGCAAAGAGGAAATCCCGCGCGGCATGGTAACTGGATGTGACGGATGCCGGGCGATAATGAACACGCAGGCTGTCGACCAGTTCATTGCCGGTCAGCCCCGGAAAGAGTGATTCAAATTCGTGCTCCTGAACCGTCGATGCGCTTGTTAGGAATGGTTGCGTTGCTGATGCTGCTGCGGATACCGCCGCCGGCCCAAACCCCGCTGAAAGAAGCAGTAGGGCGATCAGGGCCATTCGAAAACTCCCGGTGGGCGAAAATATTCCAATGTCCCGGAGGGGCATGTTCATCTGATCAGTCCGGGTGCTCAGGCGCATCCGGCAATTTCGAATGAACCGACAAACGTGCAGATACAGGGACGATGCGGTACCAACCGGAGTATTCCGGATGTTGGCGAGAAAATGTGTTATGCGTGAAACTCAATATGGAGGGCCGGGAAAAATGGCGGTGAGCCGGTTGACGAATACGGGTTACGATCATTAATAGAGAAAATCCTGAACACCGGGTGAGCTGCCAGAGAAGTGCCTTAATAATGAAGAGA
>SLLW01000400.1 GCA_007133875.1 Balneolales bacterium
GATGCAGAAATTTCCTGGTTTGAGCGGGTTGAGATCGCTATCCCTGTTGAAGATATCGATGCCGATTCACGCAGGATGAATAATAATATGCACGAATATCTGAAAGAAAACGATTATCCGGAAATCACGTATAAAATGGTGGAAGCCCAGAGCCTGGCTGCCATGGACAATCCGGGACTTGTGATGACCGTTCGCGGTATTGTAACGGCAGCAGGGGAACCGGTGGAGATAACCCATGATGTGACCATCACAGAAAATGGATCCGGAAACATCGTAATCTCCGGTTCAAAAGATCTGAAAATGACCGATTTTGGTATTGACCCCCCAACGGCCATGCTTGGATCTGTTCGTGCGCGTGATGATATGACCATCGAGTTTGAACTCATACTTGAATAACATTATTCATACGAATGGCCATGCGGCACTTCGACACACCCATATCATCCCTGAAACAAATCCCGGGCTTGTTGCTTCTGCTGATATTACCAGCAGCGGTATCGGCCCAGATCTATTTTGACACCCATCCAGACAGCAAACTATGGCTGGAAGGATCATCGACCGTTCACAGGTTTGACTGTGTCGCGCGCTCCATTGAGGGAACGGCATACTTTGATGAGCGCCTTATACAAAAAACGAATCAATCTGCAGCCACTGGTGGAAATGCCTCAGGCCACGATATGCCGGATTACAATAACTCCAACCTGACAATCAATTCGGGAGATATCCGGGATGAGGAAGCACCCGATTCAATGGATGAAAATGGAATGGACTCGGGATTGTATGTAAACCTGAAAATTCCCATTCAGAGTTTTGATTGCGGCCGGTCCCGGATGAACCGGGATATGTACGAAGCGCTGAAATCGGATACATACGATTATATCACATTCGAGTTTGAAAATGCGCAACCCGTAGTTGATCATGGAACCATGGCCGACTCGCTCAGGAATTCAAGTTATGACCCGTACATGATTGAAGGTGTTTTGAATGTGGCTGGTGTTGATCGGGTGGTATCGCTGATCCTCCAGGGTCGTGCCGAAGGTGATCGGCAATATCGAATTAAAGGACACAAGGAGATCTCCATGAAGGATTTTGATATTGAGCCACCCACAGCGTTACGCGGGTTGATACGCGCGCATGACGAACTAACGGTCTTTTTCGACATTCTGGTCAACGAAAAACGGGATGATTCATAAGATCCTAACAAATTTACAGTATTTTTTTTCTGTACTGCCACACACAACATTTTTTAGCCTGCCGGCAAGATAGATATGAATAGTGAAATCACACGTATACTGGATGAGGCACGACGTGCTCCGTCCGTTCTGAACTCCCAGCCGTGGAAGTTCCGGGTGTGTGGTAATACCATTGAAGTCTATTTGAAACGGCAGCCTGAGCTGGAGACAATCGATCCGCATGGCCGTTTACAGCTCGCCAGTTGCGGGACGCTGGTTGCCTATCTGTCGAATGCCATCAGACAGGCCGGCTGGACACCCAGGGTTAACTATTTTCCCCGATTTGAAGAGGAAGATCTCGTCGCTTTTGTAGAAATCAAGGATTCGGAACAGAAGATCCCTCGCGAATCAAAGAGTACGTTACAGGCTCAAACGGTAACAGAATCGAAACATGTGACTGCGGAGGTGCTTCAGGAAGGATTGGCCGGCATCGCATCACAGAAAGCGGCAACTCTTCAGGTACATGAGGATGGATCAGACCAAAAGCTCCGCTCATATTTCCGGGAACAATGTGGGCAAATGATGGATAATGACTCCTTCCGGAAAAGTCTCAACATGTTCCTGCGTCCGGGCCAATCCGACCACTCCACTTCGTATGCTGATGAAGCCCTGTTGTCTGACCGCTTTTTTGAGAGCAGTGAGCAGCATCATGGTGAGGAGAACATGAAATCGCTCCCTGCAGCCCGTTTCCTCATTTTACTAACAGATACCGATAACCGGTATGCCTGGATCCGGTCCGGTGAAGTTCTGGGTGATTCCCTGATGTATCTCAAAGAAGCGGGTCCGTTCGGTCTGATGGCCCTGCCGATTATCATTAATGACTGTTGCCGGACCTGGCTGCAAAAAGAACTGGGGTTCACCGGTTTCCCCCAGTTTGTGTTTACCATGAAGCATACCCATCAACAGGATCACATTCGTAAACGCCCCTTAAACGAACTGTTGAAATACGGGATTTAATACTTCCGTTTTGTATGCTCACAGCAGGTTGCGCCCCATAACCTGCTCATATGGCCGGTTTACCATTGGAACGGAACCCGAATCAGGTTGCTGAATTTCGGGATTTTGTCCATTTTGGCAGTATGGATTCAGAGTCCACCTGCCCGATTACACAGGCAGAGATCATACAAGGAAAAGCAGGAACTTTCGCGCTTGGCATATAGTTATTTATATATGTATATTGTCAATGAACTACAACTGACGTAATAGTACGTGTCAATGATCACCCTAAAAAAGTTTACCTATGTTTGACTGGTTAACACAACCCTGGCCCTGGTATGTGGCCGGCCCAATAATCGGGCTGATCATACCCCTGCTGCTCTATATGGGCAACAAACAGTTCGGCATTTCGTCGAGTCTGCGGCACACCTGTGCCGCATGTATGCCAGGTAACATTCCATTCTTCCAGTATGACTGGAAATCGGAAGGCATGTGGAACCTGATTTTTGTTCTGGGAGTCCTGATCGGAGGTTTTCTTGGCGGTTACATTTTTCAAAACCCCGAACCGATCGCTTTGTCGGCAGCAACCATTGCCGACCTGCAGGGCCTGGGGCTCACTGATTTTTCGGGACTGGTGCCGTCCGAAGTTTTTTCCTGGAGTAATCTCGGCTCCGCTCAGGGATTACTTGTGATGGTATTGGGAGGTTTTCTCGTTGGATTCGGAGCCCGATATGCGGGAGGATGCACTTCCGGACATGCTATCAGTGGAATCTCGAATTTGCAACTGGCTTCTGTTACGGCTGCTGTCAGCTTTTTTATCGGTGGCCTGATTGTAACCCACCTGATATTTCCGCTCATTTTTTAACCCGAACACAAAGGCATTCCTAATATGAATTATATCAAATATTTAATGACCGGTGTCTTGTTCGGTTTCGTACTGACCAAGGCCGAAGTAATCTCCTGGTTTCGTATCCAGGAGATGTTCCGATTCCAGGATATCCATATGTATGGTGTGATTGGATCCGCCGTGCTGGTAGGCATGATCTCCATTCAGATTATCAAACGGTTTAAACTGAAGGATAAGGAGGGCAATCCAATCTCGATTCCACCAAAAGATTTCACCACGAAGAAGCGGTACATCATCGGCGGGATTCTGTTTGGATTCGGATGGGCGTTTACAGGCGCTTGCCCCGGCCCGCTCTTCGCGCTGTTAGGCAGCGGACTGACCATTTTTGTTGTACCCATTCTGGCAGCACTTGCCGGAACATGGGTCTATGGCGCGACACGCGAAAGTCTGCCGCACTGACAATACAGATTTTAATAAAAACCACAACTAAAAAGGAGAGCATTATGTTTTTCCGTCAAATCTTTGACCCAAAACTTGCACAATACTCATATATGGTCGGTTGTCAGAAAACCGGCGAAACGGTTGTTATCGATCCGATGAGGGATGTCCAGCAGTATTATGATATCGCCGAACAGGAGAAGCTAACGATTACCGCCGGTGCCGACACGCATATACATGCAGACTACATTTCCGGTCTCCGTGAGCTGGCCGAACGGGGTGTAAAAGTCTATGCATCCGATGAAGGTGATGCCGATTGGAAGTATGAATGGTTGCTGAACAGCAAATACAATTATGAGCTGCTCAAAGATGGTTCCACCTTTATGATCGGAAACATTGAACTGAAAGCAATCCACACTCCGGGTCATACGCCCGAACACCTCATTTTCTCCGTTACCGACAGAGGAGGAGGTGCTGATAAGCCGATGGGAATTGCAACCGGCGACTTTGTATTTGTTGGGGATGTTGGCCGGCCCGATTTGCTGGAATCGGCGGCAGGCATGAAAGATGTCATGAAGCCATCTGCCCGGACACTCTATAAATCACTGGAGAAGTTTAAATCCCTACCCGAATACATGCAGGTATGGCCGGGACACGGAGCAGGCAGCGCTTGCGGAAAGGCCCTGGGTGCTGTTCCGAAAAGTACGGTAGGTTATGAGTTGAACTTTAACGCCTCTCTGAAGGAAGCATCATCCGAGGAGAATTTTGTCAATTTCATATTGGAGGGTCAGCCTGAACCGCCGCTTTACTTCAAGCAGATGAAGCGCGACAATAAAATGGGCCCTCCGGTACTCGGCGGGCTTCCCGTTCCGGAAAGGACCGATACGTCCCGACTCCGGGATTTCGAAAACAACCGGGAAGTGGCACTGATCGATACCCGAGGCCGCGAAGCATTCATGAACGGCCATCTGAAAGGTGCCATCTTTTCACCACTCGACAAACAGTTCAATACGATTGCAGGATCCTACATCACCGAAGAACAACCGATCTACCTGGTAATTGATGAGGAAAACCTGGTAGAGGCGGTTCGTGACCTGATTAACGTCGGACTGGACAACATAAAGGGGTATATTCCAGTGGCCGAATACGAAAAATGGCTGGCGGAAAATAACGCGGCTGTTTCTATTCCGCATCTCCATTTCGAGCAGGATGGCGACAAACTTTTGTCGGATGATATCCATGTGCTGGATGTCCGTAAAGCATCCGAGTTTTCCGAGGGACACCTTGAAGGCGCCCAGAACATTCCGCATACAAGACTGCTGGAGCGCATCAACGA
>SLLW01000201.1 GCA_007133875.1 Balneolales bacterium
CGTCCCAGGTCAGTTTCTCTCCGACCAAAGCCAGATCTATGTCCGAACCCGGTTGATGCCAATTTCCGGCTCTGGATCCAAACAGAATGGCCTGCTCCACACGAGGATGCTGATCAAGTACGGAACGAATTGCCTTTACCTGTTCATTTTTCAGTCCAATCTCTTTTTCATCTATCATAGGCTGATAACAATTCACGCAGCTCCTTTAACGTCACCTGATACTCACCACGAATTTTTTTCACAATTTCTTTAAACAATTGTTCATCGTAAACATGGGCCGCCGTATTTCGCGCCTCATGCCCTTTACACCCCGTAATAGCTGCGATACCACGTCAGAAATTGCGATACACCCTCTTTGACACCTACCCGGGGTGAGTAGTGGATGTAATCAAACAGGTCGGTGACATCCGCCCAGGTTTTCGGAACATCGCCCGGCTGGATATCCATGAAGTTTTTCTGGGCCTCGATGCCGAGCGCCTCCTCGATCTCCCCGATGAAATCCATCAGTTTCACCGGATTGTTATTTCCGATGTTGAACACCTGATACGGTGCGAAACTGGTGGATGGATCCGGTTTGTCGCCGCTCCATTCGGGATTGCCCGCCGGTGGTTTCGGTACCAGGCGCGCGATACTCTCCACGATATCATCAACATAGGTAAAATCCCGCTCCATCTTGCCATGGTTGTAGACATCGATCGTTTTCCCCTCCAGCATGGCCTTGGTGAAGAGGAACAGCGCCATATCGGGCCGCCCCCATGGCCCGTACACGGTAAAAAAGCGCAGGCCGGTGGTGGGAACCTTAAAAAGGTGCGAATAGGTGTGGGCCATCAGTTCGTTCGCTTTTTTGCTGGTGGCGTACAAACTGACCGGGTGATCCACATTGTGTTTGACCGAAAACGGCATGTGCGTATTGGCACCATAGACGGAACTGGATGATGCGTAGACCAGATGCGAAACCGGATAGTGCCGGCACCCTTCCAGGATATTGAGAAATCCGGTGATATTGCTGTCAACGTAGGTATAGGGATCCTTCAGGCTGTGGCGCACTCCGGCCTGGGCCGCCAGGTTGATCACCACATCAAATCCCTCCTCCCGAAACAGATTAAGCACCGTCTCTTTGTCAGACAGCTCCGCTTTCATAAACCGGTAGCCCTCGTGGGTCCGGCTTTGCACCGGGCGGTTCCGGGTGATCTCATCCTTCGCGATCCCCAGTTTGGCCAGCCGGTCATACTTCAGCCCGACATCATAATAGTCGTTGATAATATCCAGCCCGAGCACATTATGTCCCAGCCCGAGCAGTTTCTCCGCTGTAAAGGATCCGATAAAGCCGGCGGTACCTGTTACCAGTATATGCATATCTCCGCGATTCTGTCGTTTGATTTCTGTTTACGCCTTCCAGACCTGCCCTTCGGCAACCCCGTCCCGGTTGTTCATGATATTGCGGGTGTCCACGATGCATTCGGCCCAATCCACCAGCGCGTCATAATCCACATTCTTGTGATCGGTGGCAATCAACACCACATCATAACTGCGGATAACCTCCTCTTCCCAGGGAACCGAGGTTGTGCCCGCCCAGTGGGCATGCTCACGGCTCGGACGAATAACCGGCACAAAGGGATCGTAATAGGCGACTTCGGCCCCCATCCCGGTGAAATAATCCATCAGCTTGTAGGTCGGCGATTCGCGGTCGTCATCCACATTCGGCTTGTAGGCCAGTCCGAGCAGCAGAATCCGGCTGCCGTTGACCGCCTTTTTGTGCGAATTGAGCGCCTCGATGGTCCGCCGGACCACATAACGCGGCATGTCGGTATTGACTTCGCCGGCCAGCTCGATAAAACGGGTGTTCTGTTCGTACTCCCGCGCCTTCCAGGTCAGGTAAAACGGATCGATGGGGATGCAGTGTCCGCCCAGGCCCGGACCCGGTGTAAATTTCATGAAGCCGAACGGTTTGGTGGCGGCCGCGTCAATGACTTCGTGCACATCGATGCCCATCGCCTGAAACACCACTTTCAGCTCATTGACCAGCGCGATATTCACCGAACGGAAGATGTTCTCGGTGAGCTTGACCGCCTCGGCCGTGCGGGTATCACTGACCGGCACCGTCTGCACAATCGCGGTATCATACAGTGCCGTGGCCAGTTTCAGCGCATCGGCACCGTGTCCGCCGACCACTTTCGGGATCTTTGCAGTATTGAAATTCTCGTTGCCGGGATCTTCACGCTCCGGACTGTATGCGACATAAAAGTCGGAATCGGCGCTCATACCGGAGGCCTCTTCGAGTATGGGGATGATGAGGTCCTCGGTCGTGCCCGGGTAGGTGGTGGATTCCAGGATCACCAGATGCCCCTTGCGAAGATGCGGCGCAATGGCCCGGACGGTCTTTTCGACAAAACTCATATCCGGCTCGCGGTGGTTGTCAAGCGGTGTCGGGACACAGAGCAGGATGGCATCGGCTTCCGGCAGGCGTTCAAAATCGCTGGTGGCATCGCAGATGTCGGATTTCGCCAGCTTCTGCATCATCTCTTCCCCCAAATGTTTGATGTAGGGCGTGCCGTTGGTGATGTGGGTTATCTTGGACTCATCGATGTCGAACCCGAGTACCGGCATCTGTTTCTGATGAAAGGTCCACATGAGCGGCAGGCCAACGTAACCGAGGCCCACGATGCCGACGGTATAGGTTCTGGATTCGATTTTGCCGAGCAGTTCGTCCAGAACTCCGGTTGTAGCTACCTCTTTGTTCATTGCCGTTTTCTTTTGATGGTGATAGATATTGAAGTTGCCTAAAATACTAAAAAAAGTTCGTACTCCAACGTACTGAAAACAATACGCCGAAATTACCGGTGTAAAGCTCCCCCCGGTCATAGGCAAATGCGATGGTGGATCCCCAGTCGGACCGGCTCCGGATCAATGGGGAGGCGTCCAACTCCAGCATAAATGACCACTGCCGGGAGCCGTCGATACCGAGATCGTGCCGCTGTGCGCCGTAGTTCCGGCTGAATGTCGTAAAAAAGCGATAGTTCACCCCTTCCGGCAACAGGCGGATTCGGGATGAGCCGGTACTTCCGGATGAAGTTGTCCTTGCGGATGCGGTTCTACTGCTTCCGGTTGAAGTTCTGCTTCCGGCGGAAGCCGATCTTCCGGATGATCCGGCAGCGGAACCCGACCCGGACCCGTACAGCGGCAGATGGCCCGCGATCCCCAGGTGATGGGCAAACAGCTCATTGTTCACCACATCATAGTGATCATCATCAGAGAAATAGAGCGGATTTCCGATGACCCGCCCCTCGTAGGTCCACCCGCTGCGCCAGATGGTGTGGTTGTAATAGTTGACCGTACTCCCGTCCCGCCGCGGAAGACTGCTAAGCTGGTCAAGCGTATTGATATGTTCATATGAGACCGCCTGAATCAGTGCGTCCGGTTGATCCCGACGTTCATAAATCAGTCCCCACATGCCATCCCAGGGGGCTTTGAAGTTGGCGTTGGGCGAATTTTCAATGTAAAACTGCCGGTAAGCGGTGATCCGGTGGCGATCGAGATTGACATTCAGCGCAAAATCGTACAAGCCGACACTGTTGCCATAACGGCCCGGCTGATTAAAATCGTCAATCGATTCACCGGTATCGTTGATGATCACCCGCAAGTAGTCGCGGAATGTGGAGGGAAGCCGGCCGAATCTCGGGTTCTGTGATACCCCGCCCCACATCACATTGTGCACAATTCCGGCCCGGGGATTGATGAGCAGATCATCATCAAAGAAACGGAGATAGAGATATTTCTGATGCAGAAAGGCATCCCGCACAAACCGGTCATCGTCCAGCCAGCCGTGGGCGTAATACGCATCAAAAAAGAGGACCCCGCGGGTGAACGGCACCGCCTGGAAATCCGTAGTGTAGATGGCAATCTTGTTCAGCGGGCGTATATTCGGTGACCAGTCCATGGTTCCCAGTGAGGTGGGCGTATGCACCGTCCCGAAAAAATCCTCCGTTTGCCGGCCGGCATAGAGACGGAAGTTGCGGTAGGTGAGCCCGACCCATGCCTGATGCAGACGAAACTCCTCCCGCTCTGAATGTCGCGCCAGCACATCCAGTCCGGCGTCCAGCTGCCACCCGTAAGGCAGGTCATGGTAACCAGCGGTATGAACGCGAACCCCCGAATTGAAACTTCGCCGGTCTATGATGTCATAGCGGTTGGAGTGCAGCCAAAAAGGGACCGATCCGCCGGTCCCGAATCCCGTAAACGTTTCCGCTCCCAGGGAGAGCCCGGAACCGGGCTGCGTGTGGTTGATCCCGGATTGTGCGTAGCCGTTTCCGAATATCGCCAGGCAACCGATTCCAATGATTAAAATAACCGCAAAACAATGGTATAATTGCACAATCAGCGACAGTCTCCTTTAATGGTATAGTTTAGGCTCCGTCTCGTTTGCATACGGAATGCAATATACGATGAATCAGGGATTTTTCCCTATTTCACCAGCATCATGGAGCGCGTTTCCACAAATTCCCCCGCGGTGATCCGGTAGATATAAACGCCGCTGGCCAGATGACCGGCATCAAAGGAGACGGTGTGATAACCGGCATCCTGACGCGCATTGACCAACGTGGCAACCTGGCGGCCGAGCAGATCATACACCGCCAGATGTACCTGTTCTGCTCGCGGAAGTCCGTAGGAGATCTGCGTTGCCGGATTGAACGGATTCGGGTAGTTGCTTCCCAGTTGGAAGGCATCCGGCACCTCATCCGGTGCGGCACCGCTGCTTGCCTCCCGGCCAATGGTAAAGGCCAGC
>SLLW01000304.1 GCA_007133875.1 Balneolales bacterium
AAAAATGGCCGATCCGGAAACGATAAAAAAATCCTTCCTCAGGAACCGTAAAGCGGTAACACTGCGTCCGGAATTGGCAAAGAGTACTGCCGTAACAAAAATCCGGCTGTTTGACGGAACCACCTGCGAAGTCGAGCACAAGCACTGGAAATTCCAGGTGGATATTGGCAAAACGGAAGGCGGGAACGATGCCGGACCCGGCCCGGGAATTCTGGAACGGGGCGCTCTGGGAAGCTGTCTGGCAATCGGGTATTCACAGCAGGCTGCGGTGATGGGCGTGCCGGTCGATAGCATCGAAGTGGAGATCGAGTCCGATATGGATGCACGAGGAATGCTGGCACTCGATGATCGCCCGCCGGGATTCAAGGAATTGAGATACAAGGTGACCATCGAAAGCCCCGCCAGTGAGCAGGAGGTGATGAATGTGGTTGAAAAAGTAGATAAACACAGCCCTGTACTGGATGACTTCCGGCGCGCTATTCCGATGAAACGACAACTCACCATACGCTCCACTTCCGGGTAACATCTCCGGGCTAATGCCTGCTAACCAAAAATGTACAACTCAGAACCAGAACGCAAAATCCATTGCACATATGCAGCCAGACTTACAACGACGTGTCCAGCGCTACGGCTGGGATAAAGCGGCAAACTATTACGAATCATCCTGGAAACGGCAGCTCAAACCGGCGCAAGATAAATTGCTTGAAATGGCCGCACTCAAACCGGGAGAAAAAGTACTTGAAACCGCCTGCGGAACCGGCCTGGTGACGATACCGGCTGCAAAAACCGTAGACCCGGGCGGGGAAATTGTGGCCACCGACCTTTCTGATGTGATGGTTGAAATCGCACAGAAACGGGCCCGGGATCACCAATTGGCAAATATCACCTTTGCCCAAATGGATGCCGAACAGCTTGATCTGGATGACAACCGGTTTGATGCCGCGATCAGCGGTCTTGGACTGATGTACGTGCCGGATCCGGTGCAGGCACTCCGGGAGATGAACCGGGTATTGAAACACGGCAGAGATGCCACCGTTGCTGTCTGGGGGGAACGAAAAAACTGCGGATGGGCAGATATCTTCCCGATCGTTGACAAACAGGTGGCTTCGGACGTTTGCCCGATGTTTTTTCAACAGGGTACAGGAGATACACTCAAACATTCGTTGGAAACTGCGGGATTCACGAACATCCGGATTGAGCGTTTTACCGTTACCATCTCCTACTCGTCCAAAGACGAAGCGCTCACGGCCGCTTTTGCAGGCGGACCGGTAGCCCTCGCCTACCGAAAGTTTGATGATAAAACCAAAGATACGGTACACGGCGAATACCTGGATTCCATCGCACCATACAAGAACGATACCGGTTACAACATTCCGGGGGAGTTTGTAGTTGCAAATGCCGTAAAAAACTGATCATCTAACCCTCCGCGAACAGAGAAATCACTTCATCCCTTGATAAAGCGCAGAGCAGCCCGACAATAAAACCGGAGCACCCTCACCTGCATAATACAATCTGGGATATGATATCCGAATAAACCTGCATTCCCTCTGTTTTGGCTATATGGATCACATCCGTGAATGCATCACTCTCCGGAATCAACGATAAAAGCTGATTCTCTTTTTTCAGGATGAACTGTGGCTGATATACCACCCCATCTTTCCCGTCAAACAGCGCCACGTAAAAGATACCGGTCTCCACGAGATCCTGGAAAAAGTGGCTGCCGTACGATAATTCGGGTTGATATCCGGCATCCGGTGACGCGACTTCACAGATCACCGTCATATGTCTCAGCTCTGAGAAATGGACCGGCACCCCCAGTGAGGGAGTTGTTGTACCCCATCTTCCGGGCCCCATCAGCAGTACATGCTCCCCTTTCAGGACCTTGTTGATTTTCCCGATTTGCCGGGCAACGGCATGTTTTCCCTCCACGTTTCGTTTTGCGTATGCCATTGGATCCACAAATACGACAAACGATATCGGCAACTGAACATTCCCTCCCATGAAATTTCCCCTGGAAGCGAACAGACACTCCTGCTTTTCCTGCAATTCCGGAATGTCCACCGGGCGCCCCAGGCCGCGCGTCTGCAGGGGCCGGCACTGGACCAGGTTCACCTTAAACGCTCCCTCCTCCGTAAAATTGGCGGTAAACTCGATATCCACCGGATAATCATAAACCATCGACAACACCTGCAGCATCTCCCGCATAACATGCGGAAATTCGTTCTGCGTAAGCAATTGATCAAAATCCAGGTTGTAGGGGGCCTTTTTCCCCTTGATCCCCCGCTCACGCCGGCGCCGGTCTGTCTCCTGATCCCAGGAAGCAAACAGCTCTTTATCGACGTGAAAATCCAGGTCGCTTATTTCATCCCAGTCCCGGGTGGTCAGGGTGTTTTCTGACAAAGAGAGCACATCCACACCACGCTGGGAGTATTTCTGCTGCTCTTCGGCGTACATCACCGGAAGACGTTCCGGTTTATCCAGGGTCACGACCCTGGCATAATCATCCACAGTACGGTCCACCGCCCGGGTTCCGAGTCCGAATACCAATCGGAGCATCCCGGCATCCATATCGATCGTATTGTCCCATACATACAGGTTGGAAGAGACCCCTACGCCTCCAACATGTGGGAAAAACAGATCCCCGAAATGATCACCCGATACCCGCTGGACCAGGATGGCCATCTGTTCATCTTTCTCAAACAGTCCGCGGCTCATACGGTAATCCAGTGCATCCGGATTCATGGTGCTGGCATAGACTGTGCGCACAGCATTTTCAAAAGCTTCATAGCGCTCCTCGAGGGTCCCCTGGTTGGCGCAAAAAACACTTTCGTACTTCCCGGCAAAGGCGTTGCCGAAATTATCCTCAAGCAGAGAGCTGGAGCGGACAATGATCGGTGACTGGCCAAAATATTCCAGAATCTGAATAAACTCCTCGCGAATGTTGGACGGAAATGTTCCCGTCTGCAACTTTTCCTTAAGTTCGGGCGCGTGCTGATAGTACCCGTCTCTCGTTTTCTGCTGCGTTCTGAGTTTCCACCAGCCGTTCTGGACGATATAGGAGTAAAAAATATCGGAGCCCAGGTAAAACGAATCATGCGGTTCCATGTACGGATCAAAGCGGCCATCGCCCTCGATCTCAAGGATTTTACGGGCAAGCAGCATGCCCACACTTTTCCCGCCAATAAAACCGGTGCCAACTTCACGCGATGCGATGGCTATCAGATCCCCGAGGGAAAAGTACCGGTCGCACAGTTCGGTCATCCGGGATTCGTGGCCGATCAGCATCGGGATCAGTTTTCGTTTTGTCGCATTGTGATACGTTTCGTCTCCTTCAAGGGTCTCTTTGGCCTGATTGAATATCACATTCCAGTAGTCAAGGCGCTCTTCAGCCCGGTGAATCCCGGAAAACAGGCCGGCAGATTCAAAGCTGGAAGTAATAGAGAGCGCATCTTCCCCTTCAATCAGATGAGGAAAAAACATGGTCGGGGAGTAGCGCTGCCAGACTTTGAGCGGGTGGATATAGATTTTATCGTCGATATGGTACAGGTCGAGCAGCAGCTGGGTCGTTTCGCGGATGCCGGCTATGGTGCTGTAGGTGTGCCTGTTGCGCCGGATGGCAAAATAGGCGATGGTATCCAGATCATAGCGATAGGGACAGGTGACCCTGAAAAAATTGCCGATCATCAGGTCGGAGTGCCAATGTTCCAGCAGATCGGTGAGGCAGTCAAAAATATAGAAGGTCTTCCGGCCTTCGCGCTCCATTAGTGCATGAATTTCGCCGGCAAAACTTTCAAAACCTTTCCGGGGTTCAAGATGGCAGATAGTAACATCCGGACGCTCCTCAAGCAGCGGGGGATGGGCACCAAACCGGACATAAACCAGCCGGCGTTGGTCCTTCAGGGTCTGTTTTACATAAGAATCCACCACCATCCGGTAATCGGACACCGAATCCACCTGCCAAACGACGTTATCACCCAGGCGAAGCTGGTCGATGGTTTTATCAAAACCGGTAATACCGGTACTGATCCGGCCGTGAACATCCATGGCAATAACCTCCATGTTCCATTTAATTATGAATTAACCCCCGCTTTTGTGCAGAAGCGGCTACATCGAAAGATAATTAATGCAGAGCATGTTCCAACGGCATGAAAATTGCTGAGAATTATACGTTTCCCATTTGGCGTATTTATTTATTTTTAAAAGAATATGTTTTATTAATAAGTCTTAATTTATCAGCTTAGAAGTGTCGATAGAACAAAGACGCGAAACTACATGATTTCCGAGCAACGATATTCCAGAGTTTTTTCTGCCATCACCATACCGGCAATACTTTTCGACCCCCATGTCCGGGAGTATTCCGTAGTTGATATCAATGATGCGTTTTTAGATGACCCGCATTTCGAAAAAGCACAACTGATTGGGAAAAAGTTGTCCGAAATTCTGTCAGCTGAAGCCGGAACCAACGGCAATAAGAATCTCGCTTCCTCCATACAACAAGTATTGGAAACGGGTAACGTCCACAAACTTGTCAACTGCCGGTACAGCGTTCCGGCGCTGGAGGCAGGCCGGACAGCTCCGGGATTTTGCAATATCACCCTGAGTCCGATTCCGAATGATCCGGGAGAGACCGGGCTCATACTTCTGACCCTGGAACAGGTTACTGAGCCCCTGTCCGACAGATCGGACACTTCAGGAAAGCGAGCTCCCGCGGATACCGGGAAATACAAGGCCCTCTTTGACAATTCTCTGGCGGCATTGTTCATTACAAAACCGGATGGAAGT
>SLLW01000279.1 GCA_007133875.1 Balneolales bacterium
AACCAGGTAGTGCTTGTTGATATCAGATTTCAGGGTGGTGCGATATTGATGGAGCATTACAATGAGCCGGATACATTGGCACCTGTACCGCAGGGTACCAATATCACCCTCTATACCAGTAACTGGGTGTATGAAACGACCGCCGGGTCGGATGGTATCTTTGAGGCAAGTGTCCCCAGTGGAGAGAATATCAATATTGAATTCATTGCACAAAAAGAGATTACACAGGATGAAGACGACGTCGTGCACCGTGATTATAAATATGAAACGGTAGCCGGCCCGTATACACAATCAACCCCTGTTCTGCAGACGCTGCAATTCGGCACTGGTACACAATGGGAATAAATTCCACCTCATCCGCCAGACAATTTTCAACAGTTTGATCACTTTCGGTTATCAAACAAAAACCATTCTATAATGAAGGTACTATTTCTTTTAATACTGCTATGCTCATTTGGCATAACCTCAACGGCATTTGGCAATTCTGTTGTTGCAGAGGATCCAGGAGCAGCCACCAGCCAGCAAGATCAGGAGGCCGGTCAGTCCGCTGAACCGGAAAACAGGAACTATTTCCCACAAGCGGGTGATTTTGGCATCGGTTTCGACGGTACGCCATTCCTCAACTATGTCGGGAACATGTTTAACGGATCAACGAACAACATCCTGAATTTGGGGGACAATACGTTGCATTTTCGTTATTTCATTACCGATCAATCAGCCATTCGTGTGGCTTTGAGTGTCCTGTCCATCAGGGAGGTGGACAAATTTTATCTGGACGACCAGGCAGACCAGGTGTCCGATCCGCTGAGCCGTGCCCAGGTGGAGGATGAGCGGGTTACACACACCAATGAGTATCAGATTAAGGCCGGTTATCTTATGTTTCGCGGTGAGAATCGCCTCCGGGGTTTCTTTGGGGGGGATGTATTTCTGGGATTTGGCCGGGATCGCATCTACTATGATTACGGTAACCAAATGACCGAGGCTAATCCCGCACCGGAGAGTGTGGTCGACTGGAATAATGGAAATACGGCCAATATGGGTATGCGTCCGCTTGAGGAGACGGATGGAGCCGTGTATAGTGTCGGACTCGGAGCTGTCGTTGGGGCTGAATATTATATGATGCCGAAAGTCGGCGTCGGCGCCGAAATGGGGCTGGTTTACGGCCATGCGTTCATGCGACAGGGCTATACCAAAGCCGAAACATTTGTCGGTTCCCGGCATGTGGAAGAAGACTTTGAGGTATCCCCCGAATTTACAGAACGAATGGCAACCACCTCATTTCCCTATACGTTTGGCAATCTTTACCTGATGATTCACTTTTAGGGGATAGCTTTTTTGTCAGTTGGGTTTTTTCAGCCGAACGACTGTTTTCAGGAAAATCGCATCTAACGATCTGTTTTTGCCCCGGCATATTATTTTGTTGGGGCTTTAATGGACGTATACACAGACTGCTGCACCTCCCGGATTACGTTGTCAATAAACGAATTGCTGCTGGTTGATATGTTTGCGGATTTCAAAATTGACCCCGGTGAAGAACTCCCGATGCCGGGATGATACTGTTCCGGGAACCCCAAAAAGCCGGGTCTCTGATTACCGCGCCGGCAGACGGAGAAACGGATCCGGAAATTCGAAAGCGAACAGGGTGTGGTTTCCGTCGCTGGCCAGATAGATTCGGTTGTCGTCGCGGATGAGCGCGATGGACTCCAGATCTTTTTCAAAAGCGTCATATGCGGCCAGGGGGCGCCCGTCCAGATCCAGCACAAAAACGGCCCGGGCTTCATCGCTCACCATCCACAAAACGCCATCTACGTTGTCGAAAAAAAGTCCGGCCAGGCTGAGTCCATCGGCATCCTCTTCTGCCCCGAAATTCATGGGGGTGTAACGGATCTGATCAAGGCGCGCTCCGGCAGTAACATTCATCTCGATCAGTGCTCTGGGAAGCCGCTTGTTGACAACAAAAATGTGATCGTTTTCGGGATTTATGGTAATTCCTTCAAGCCCGTCGTTTAGATTTGTCATTTCGACATCCACCTTGTACCGGTCGATTTCATTTCCGGAGGTGTCGAAAATGACGATCTCCCGCGACCGCTCCTCCACGACGTAAAGCAGTCGGTTATTCGGGTGCTGTGTTATGCCTTCCATATCCTCTCCGCCGACATCAAGGACATTCACAATATCACCGGTTTTTGTGATTTTGTAGATACTGCCGCCGGGATTGTCACTTACCATCCAGAAATAGTCGCCGGTCTCATCCACATCCAGGCCGGATGGATCTTCGATATCCAGGGTGTATTGCTCCTGCAGGTTCAGCTGCGCCAGCTGATTTGCCTCGCCAGGGGTGGGCTGGTTCATCGGCAGGAGGAATCCGATATGGTCACTTCCATCAAAATTCATGCGTCCCATGGAGATGTCCGGGGCGATATCCAGACTGCTGTATGTGATGGTGTCAACCGTGATGGTGCCGTCGGGGCCATAGAGCCCAACCTGTCCGCCATCTCCGGAGAGCGTGAATCCGGTGTGCATGGCATCGCCGCTGGTGTCCCTGCCGTCCGCCCATATCAGAAGATACCCGCCGGGGGCGATGGTCGTCCCGTCCGGGATGAGGTGTTGGTCGTCCGGATGAGATTCGGGAGGTTGGCCGGCCAGCAGCCATCCGCTGATATTTTCGCTCCGGTCACCCCGGTTGTGGAGCTCGATCCATCCGCTGTATTCACCAAAATCAGGATCCGCCAGAGTATGCTCCTGATGCACCATGAATTCACTAATAATAATATCTGATGAGGATGGATCACTACTGTTATTGTCAGGATCATCCGATATCGGGTCTGAACAATGGGCCAGCAACAACAACATCAGCAGTGATGCAAACATGGGGGAAAGTCTGTTTTTGGGATTCATATTAGCATAAGATGGATAAAAACCTGAAAAATTAAAAAAAATAAATAATATTGCGATGACAGGGATGTCGCGCACCTGTAAATGGTTTTTTTGATCAACGGGAACGGGGTTTGACACGAAACCTGTTGTGGGTTTCTGAAACACCGGGCCATTGGGTTCAGCGCCCGCGAGACTCGTTTGATGCGAAACCTGTTGTGGGTTTCTACCGGAATGAAACGACGTTACGCTCTATACCGACAGAATAGGGGTGATACCCAGGAAAAAGATCAATCAGATGGCGATGATGACACGAACCACCGGAACAACAGCACCGGATTTTACCCTGCCCGATCACAATGGCCGGACGGTTTCCCTGGACCAGCTGCTGGAAAACGGTCCGCTTGTACTCTTTTTCTATCCCAAAGATGATACGCCCGGGTGCACCCGGCAGGCCTGTTCGTTTCGGGATAATTATGAGACTTTGCTCGGACACGGAGTATCGGTTGCCGGTGTAAGCAGGGATTCGGAAGAGGAGCACGAATCCTTTATCACCAAACATCAGCTACCCTATCCGTTGCTTATTGACCGTGACGGGGAGGTTCATCGGCAATACGGGTGTCTGAGGATGTTTGGCCTGCTGGCCCGGCGAATCACCTTTCTGATTGACACCGAAAAGAAAATCCGGCTCCGTCATGAGAATAATTTCAATATGGAGAGCCATGTTGCGCACATTTTGGAAGTCCTCGAGAGTGGTGAGGTCACATAGGGATCCGCTTTGACACCCGTACTTTTTGATACAGGGACTTGTTTTCAGGCAGATGCCCGGTCCGGTTCCGGTTGGAACGATTATTGAACGTGCCGCACATTAAGCTCATCATCCAGGAACACCACGGACATCCCGATACCGGCTGGGGTTTCCTGATCGGGGTGTGCATAACGCAGGTCACGGATAAACACCTGCCAGCCGTCATCCAGCCGGCGGGTTTCATAAGCGGGGAACCGCATCCAGTTGCGCAGGCCCTGGATTTCAGGAGCAGCGAGTGCCGCTTCCGCGATCCGGTCCGGCGTTTCGATGGGAACCGGATCACTGGTCAGTTCAAAAGTTCCGGGACGCATCCAGTTAACTGCAAACAAATAGTAATGGGATTCCGAAGCCGCGACACCCGTTCGAAGCAGGATACGGGCGGGAAGCGGATTGGCCATCACCTCCTGTACGTCAACTCCGTCTGCAGCGAGGTGACCTCGGGCGTGAGAGGCGGTCATCCGGGCACCGGCAAACATCACGGCAACATAGAGCATGGTGGCGGTCAGCAGTGCAAACGCCACCGGCTGAGCCGCCTGGCGATACCATCCCGTCCAGCGGATCAGCACAATTGCGCCGATCCCGGTCAGCCAGATAATCTTCGCGGCCAGCGGCACGATGTCGGCGGTGGTAATCAGCGCTGTGAGCGCCGTACCTAATACAATCCACCCGGTAATACCCGGCCACGACTGCGACCGCGCCAGAACAACACCCGCTCCGGCCAGCAGCCAGAACCACGGATCGATGATGAACAGGGAGTCGCCGTAGAACCAGGTGTCGCTGAACGGCATCAGCAGCCGGATTCCATAGGTGTTCAGCCAATCCAGCAGGGGATGGCTCCATACGCCGAGAAACGCGATACCCAGCAGCATGGCCGGCCTGATCGGCGGGCTGTGATGTGACCGGGTCGATGCGGTCGATGGGCCGGTACCGTGATCCGGATTCCCGGTTTTTCTGCTGCCCCGGAGGCTTTTCCGGTGCCTCCAACGCTGCAGCAAGTGATCGATGCCGAGCATCATACCGGTCAGCAAAAAGGGCCAGATCAGCAACGCCAGAATACCGTGGGTCCAGCCCCGTCGCACCTGAAGG
>SLLW01000419.1 GCA_007133875.1 Balneolales bacterium
ATTCCTCCTCCGGTTCCGGTGATTCAAGCGACGAAACAAATAAATCAGGTAATTAACAGCTATGGCATTTCAGCTTGAGGCAACAACAGTCATCGGTATCATACACAACGGCAAGGCGTGCATTGGCGGTGATGGTCAGGCCACCCTGGATAAGGTGGTCATGAAAGCCAACGTTCAGAAAGTTCGTTTTCTCTACAACAAACAAGTGCTTGCCGGTTTTGCCGGTTCAACTGCCGATGCTTTCACGCTTTTTGAACGGTTCGAAGAGAAACTGAACCAGTATAACGGCAGTATCGAACGAGCTGCTGTGGAACTGGCCAAGGACTGGCGCAGCGACCGTTATCTGAGAAAACTGGAGGCGCTGCTGGTGGTCATGAACAAGGAACGAGGATTGCTTATTTCCGGTCAGGGTGATGTAATCGAGCCTGATGATCACATTCTGGCAATCGGAAGCGGTGGTTCCTACGCTCAGGCAGCTGCCAGAGCCCTTAAAATTCACGCCCCAAATCTTTCGGCACGGGAAATGGTACAAGAGTCGTTAGATATAGCAGCGGACATCTGCATCTACACTAATCACAATTTAACCCTGCTTGATCTTGAGTGACAAAACCCTCTCCAATAACGAAACCAACCTGACACCACGACAGATCGTCGAAGCCCTTGATACGTATATTATCGGCCAGGGCGATGCCAAAAAATCGGTAGCCATTGCCCTTCGCAACCGTTGGCGAAGACTCAATTCCGATGAGTCCATACGTGATGAAATTGTTCCGAATAACATCATACTGATCGGACCGACCGGTGTCGGAAAAACGGAAATAGCCCGCCGCCTGGCAAAACTTGCCAAAGCACCGTTTGTGAAAGTGGAAGCATCCAAATTCACCGAAGTTGGTTATGTGGGACGTGATGTCGAATCCATGATTCGCGACCTCACCGATATCGCCGTGGCAATGGTGAAGTCGGAGATGCAACAGCGCGTGATGAAAAAAGCGGCCGAACAGGTGGAAGAGCGTCTGCTCGACCTGCTGATCCCCCCTATCAGAAAAACGGCTAAGGAGCCGCGTACCGGTTTCCAGACCACCGACAGCTCCTTTGACCCCAGCGATGCCTCGGATGATGAGCTAAATCACCGAACCCGTGAGAAATTCCGCGAAAAACTTCAAAACGGCGAACTGGAAGACCGCAAAGTGGAAATCAATGTCCAGCCGGCCGGCCAGAATCCGATGATGCAGATTTTTGGTCCCGGAGGTATGGAGGAGATGGGTGTCAACCTCCAGGATATGCTTGGCAACCTGACCAAGGGGCGTTCCAAAAAGCGTCAGATGAAGATCAGCGATGCCCGGCCGATCATGCTCAGTGAAGAGACCGAGAAACTGATCGATCACGACGCCGCAAACCAGGAGGCCATTGACCGGGTCCATAACTCCGGTATTGTCTTTATCGATGAAATCGACAAAATTGCTGCCGGTTCTTCGGGGGATGGCCGTGGCGGACCGGATGTGAGCCGGCAGGGCGTCCAGCGTGATATGCTCCCGATTGTCGAGGGATCCAATGTCACCACCAAGTATGGAATGGTGAAGACCGACCACATTCTTTTTATTGCCTCCGGGGCTTTTCATTCAGCAAAGCCATCTGATCTCATTCCCGAATTGCAGGGACGATTCCCTATTCGTGTTGAGATGGACTCGCTGACAGAAGAAGACTTCTACAACATTTTGACCCGGCCAAAAAATGCATTAACCAAGCAGTATATCGCCATGCTGAAAAGCGAAGGCGTTGATCTGGAGTTTGCTGATGACGCTCTTCTCGAAATTGCACGGGTGGCTGCCGAAGTCAATACTTCAATCGAAAATATCGGTGCAAGACGGCTCCATACCATCCTCTCCACCGTTCTTGAAGAACTTCAATTTTCTATCCCTGATGATATCAGCAGCGGCAAAGTGACCATCGACAAAGCATACGTCGACCGTCAGCTCGAAAAGCTTACCAAAGACAAAGACCTGAGTCACTACATACTTTGATGGAAAATGGAGTTCTTGCCAGCGAAACTGGCATTTAAGTATATATATACGTTACTTGTCAGTTGGCAGATAACATTATCTGCCAATTGCCGTTAGGAACTCTGTAGGAGACCGAATTCGAATAATCTCAACATATTGCCTATAATGAGCCTGAAACGTTTTTTAACCCCATCTTTGGTAACGCTCTTTGTACTCTCTTTCCTTTACATTTCCGGACTGGACCGTGTAACAACCTCAGACAGCGGACACGAACTCAACCTTCGGAAATACGCCGAGGTACAAAGTAAAATCATTGAGAACCACGTCGACGAAATAGGCATTGAGGAATTGCATAAAAACAGTATAAGGGGATTTGTCAGTAACATTTCTGATACCACCTTATCCATTGAAGGCACTCCTCTTGACACGGTGTTCAACGATTCCGGCTTTGCAGTTTCATCACTTCGCGAATCGGTCACCCGTTTTGAACGGGCCTATCTTTATCTGGAAAACAACTCTTCGGAAGAAGAGAATATGAGTGCCCGGCTGGAAGATGCCATTAATGAGATGTTCCGCCCGCTGGATCCCCATTCGGTCTATATCAAACCCGAAACCAGTGAACAGATCCAGGATGAGTTTTCGGGAAAATTCGAAGGGGTTGGCATTCAGTTTCAGGTGCTTGATGATACGATTACGGTAATTTCGGCCATCTCAAACGGGCCCAGCGACCAGCTTGGCATCCAATCCGGCGACCGGATCATCACCATTGATGGCGAATCTTCGGTCGGATTCGATGAACAGGATGTAGTCCGAAGCCTGCGGGGTCCCAAAGGTACCAAGGTCACCGTTGGAATTTTACGGCCGGGAAACAGCCAACTGCTCGATTTTGAAATTACCCGTGATGAAATTCCACTCTACACCCTGGACAGCTCCTACATGCTGGATGACAAAACCGGATATATTCGCGTCAATCGCTTTGCTGCAACTACGCATGAAGAGTTTACCGAAGCGATGTCGGATCTCCGATCCCAGGATATGGAACGGCTGATTCTTGACTTGCGGGGTAATCCCGGTGGGTATCTCGAACAGGCGGTACGCATGACCAACGACTTTTTCCCCAGAGGCACCAAGCTCGTTGCAACACAAAGCCGTCACTCACGGTTTACTTCGGAATACCGGGCCCGGTATAACGGCCCTTACCGTGATATCCCACTCATCGTACTGGTTGATGAAGGTTCGGCATCAGGCAGTGAGATTGTAAGCGGTGCTATTCAGGATCACGATCGCGGGCTGGTTGTCGGCAGGCGGACATTCGGAAAAGGCCTGGTCCAGCAACAATATGAACTCCCGGACAAGAGTAATATTCGCATCACCATTTCCCGCTATCTGACACCCAGCGGACGTGAAATCCAGAAACCATTCAAGGATGGCCGCGAACAGTATGTCTATGAGATCTACTCCAGGGACAGAAGTGCCAGTGGTGATGTCAGCGAATTTATCAAAAACATCCCTGATTCGCTGCGCTACTCTACAACGGCGGGGCGCGAAGTGTATGGCGGTGGTGGTGTGGTCCCCGACCACATCGTCGATAAAGAGCCCTCCAATGAACTGTTTGTCCTGATGCGCCGTAACAATGTTGGATCTGCTTTTGTCAGAGAGTATATCGATCGTAAAGGAACAGAATTCCGGGAAGAGTGGTTAGACCGTTTCAGCAGTTACCGTTCCGATTTCACCTGGCCGGAAGCGCAACAAGAGAATTTCAAAGAGCGCCTTGTTGACAAAGGGATGGTGATTTCCGATACCGTTACCTCTGCCCATTTTGACGACAACAAGCTCTACCTCACCGAGTCCATGTACAAAAAACAGCTTGCGATTCCACTTGGTTTTATGAAAGCTGACCTCGCACGCCAGGTTTGGGGGAATGAGTATTTCTACCCTGTCCTGAATGATGAGGTGGATGATATGGTGAACATTGCGCTCACTCTCTGGCCGGAAGTGCAGGAATTGAAAGCCATGCGCGAAGAGATCGGTGGAAACAGCTGGTAATATTTGGGACACGAGAAGTGCCGGGGATGCGGAACATCAATTAGCATGGGCTGGATTCAGACGTATAGATAAGATTTCCAGGTTCATCAGCAGAATTCCAAACGAACATCAGCGCTGCATTTTATCGGTACATCGTCAGCGTCAATAACGCGCACACTGCGGTTTCTGCCCGGAGGCGTTTTGGCCCGAGCGATATCCTGATGGCACCGATTTCCGATGCTTTTCGAACTTCCTCCCCAGAAAACCCCCCTTCGGGCCCCACCAGCAATAACTGTGGGATGCGATCATTCTCCCGGTTTTGAACATCAGCGGTCTTGTTGGTTGCATCATCCTCCGAATCCGGATGAGCCATCAGCACCTTCCGGTTCTCACTATAATCAGAGATCACCTCATCAAAACAAGCTCGTTCCTCCCATCGGGGAAGGTGACACTGCCGGCTCTGCTTCATTGCAGAAATGATGATTTTTTCGATGCGTGACTCTTTAACACGCACCTTTTCAGCATGGTCGGAGTGCACCAGAATAATCCGTGTCGCCCCAAGTTCCACCGCTTTCTCAATGGCGAACTCCAGACGGTCACGCTGACGAATGGCCCCCATCGCAAGTATCCGATCAGGACCGGGTGGTTCAAACGTTCCGGCAACCACATCACCCGATACCGTTTTTTTATCTACGCTGGTCAACCGGACTTCCATTCGGTTTCC
>SLLW01000038.1 GCA_007133875.1 Balneolales bacterium
CCTTGTAACGATGTATTATATAAAACATGCTTAGCGAGCCTACGATTCTCTCACAGAATATCGGATGGATAGAGGTCATTTGTGGTGGGATGTTTAGCGGGAAAACAGAAGAACTGATTCGCAGGGCTCGCAGAGCACAGTTTGCCGGCCAGCGAGTTGTCATCGTTAAACCCGAAATCGACAAACGCTATGATGATGTGAATGTCGTCTCCCATAACGCCACCGCCCTGCCGGGTATCGTCTCGGCAACAGCGGATCAGGTTGTATTAATGACGGGAAACGCGGAAGTGGTCTGCATTGACGAAGCGCAGTTTTTTGATGAGAGGCTCGTAGATGTTGCCAATACACTGGCAAACACGGGGAAACGGGTGATCATTGCAGGACTTGACATGGATTTTGAGGGGAAACCATTCGAACCCATGCCCGCACTGCTGGCAATTGCAGAATACGTCACCAAATTACACGCAATCTGTTCCGAAAGCGGTATGCCGGCCAATTACTCACAAAGAGTCGTGGAGAGCGACAAGCGAATACTGGTTGGTGAATCCGAGGCGTATGAACCCCGGGCGCGTCACTGTTTTCGCCCACCGGTAGATGCCCCGAAACGCAAGCAGACTATTGCTTTTAATCAGTATGATGCTGCTCAGGCCGAAAAACCATCCGGACAACCGGAAAAATCACCGGAAGGTAAACATTCATCAACCTCCGGTGACATGTAAAATGATGTGCAATACACCCAGGCAGGAGTTCCCTTCCTCCGGAGAAAAAAAAAATTAAAATATTTCCACTATGGATCTGACGGATTTACTCAGAGGCATCATCGGAATGGCGTTCCTGATCGGCCTGGCCACACTCTTCAGCAAAAACAGGCGAAACATCAGCTGGCGGCTGGTCGGTATCGGGCTCGCCATCCAGGTTACCCTTGGGATTTTTATCCTGAAAGGTGAACAAATGGCCCAGTTTTTTTCACCCCTCGGCTGGCCAAAAGAACTTTTCCGGATCATCTCTTCCTTTTTTGTTGTCATTCTGGACTTTACAACCGAAGGGGCTCAGTTCATATTCGGTGACCTGGCACTGAGCCCGGGCATGGACGGTAGCATGGGTCATTTTTTTGCCTTCCAGGTTCTGCCCACCATTGTCTTTTTTGCCTCCATCACTACCATTCTGTATCACTATGGCATTCTCCAGGCTATTGTCCGCGGGATGGCCACCGGCATGCGTAAGCTGCTTGGAACATCAGGTGCTGAAACCCTGAGTGTCACCGCCAACATTTTTATAGGACAGACCGAATCCCCCCTGCTCATCAAGCCCTACATTGAAAAAATGACCCGCTCCGAGCTGCTGACCGTGATGACCGGCGGGATGGCTACCATCGCCGGCGGAATTATGGCTGCCTACATTCAGATGCTGGGTGATGCTTACGCGGTCGCCAATGAGGTGAGCCTGACGGTCGGGCGCCAGCTCTTTGCCGAACAGCTTCTCGGCGCCAGCATCATGGCAGCTCCTGCCGCTATTGTCATTGCAAAGATTTTCTATCCTGAGGACGATACCCCGGCAACCATGGGTGATGTAAAAATCAGTGTCGAAAAAACCGATGCCAACGGCATTGATGCCGCATCATCCGGAGCCGCTGAAGGCCTGCGGCTGGCACTGAATGTCGGTGCCATGCTACTGGCATTCATTGCGTTACTGGCAATGATCAACTCCATGTTTCTCTGGTTCGGGGATACGGTTGGACTGGAGCGGCTTTTCCCTGGATTTGAACTGACCATGCAATCACTTCTGGGGGTCATCTTTGCTCCGCTGATGTTCATCATGGGGGTTCCCTGGGAGGATGCCGTCACAGCCGGATCCATGCTGGGAACAAAAATTGTTCTCACCGAATTTATTGCCTATTCCGACCTGTCCGAATTTATCAGGATGGAAGCTATCGGCCCCAAGACCATCGCCATGGCAACATTCGCCCTGTGCGGTTTTGCCAATTTTGCATCCATTGCCATTCAGATAGGCGGTATCGGGGGGCTGGCCCCGTCGCGCAAACCGGAACTTGCAGAATTTGGACTCCGGGCAGTTATGGCAGGTACCATGGCCAACCTGATGTCGGCCACCATCGCAGGTGTTCTGTATTAGATTTAGCGGATAAGGATTTTGATACTAAGCCATGCTCATATCCGTTTTGCTACGGAATAGTCTTTAAAAAATCCTATCTTTGGGGAATTGCCGGCAGGCAATAAATCACACGTTATCATTTCACATAATCAACGTCATTATCGTTACGAATATGAATCGAATTATTGGCATGGGTGCTGTAATTGCCCTGATTTTCACATCGGGATGTGCCCTGTTCCAGTCTTCACAAAAAGCCTCTGAAGATAACAATATCGTTGGTTCCATAAATAGTCAACCGGTCACATACAACGAGCTCAAAACCCAATATAACAAATCCAACCCTGTCATGACCGACATGGAGGATACCCAGGGGCTTGAAGAATTCCTGCCGCTTTACATGGACTACCGCCTGAAACTGGAAATTGCGAAAGATGCCGGTTATCTGGAGGATCCGCAGATCCTGGAAGAACTGGAACAATATGAGCGCCAGTCGGCTTATCCCTACTGGCTCGAACGTCATGTGAAGGACAAACTACTGGATGAACTTTACGAGCGATCCGGGGAACAGATCCGGGCGAAACACATTCTGATCTCTATACCTGAAAATGCGTCACCTGCTGATACGCTCGATGCCTATGAAAAACTCATGGAAGCCCGCGAAAAGTTTCTGAATGACGAGGCCGATTTCATGGATCTTTCTGATGAATACTCCAGCCGGCAACGCGGACAAAGCATGGGGGGCGATCTCGGATATTTTAGTGCTGGTTGGGCTATAAAACCCTTTGAAAATGCCGCCTATGCCCTTTCGCCCGGGGAAGTCAGTAAACCGGTCCGAACCTCATTCGGCTACCACCTGATTCACGTAACAGACCGCACCGAAGCAGGGCCTGACAAACACTTTTCCCATATCTTTTATATGACCCGGGGCACCCATGAGCCAGTCGATACGATTCTGGCCAACGCCGGCATCGCTTACGATGAATTGCAACAGGGAGAACCGTGGGAAGAGGTTGTGGAGCGCTACTCACAGGATGAGCAGTCACGGATGACAGGGGGTGCAATCGGATGGGTTCGCTTTGGCCAATACGAGCTGAGTTTCACCGAAACGATCATGGAGCTTGACGAACCGGGAACATACACCGAACCCTTTGTCAGCCAATACGGTATACATATTGTCCGCCTCGACTCTATCAATAAGCCAACCGAAGCGGAAAAACGTGAAGAACTTGCGGAAACACTTCGCCAGCTGCCGCGCTATCGCGATAACGAACGCGCCGTTCTGGATAATGCAGCTGAAATCGGGGAAGCCCGGTTTTACAGGGATAATCTGACCGCTCTTGAGGATTACCTCAGAAGTAGTGAGATCGACAGCTTCGCCACCCTTTCCATACCAGACTCGCTGCTCAACAAGCCGGTTCTCTCTTTTCATGGCGCAACCAAAAACGGAGCGGCTTTTATTGAGTGGCTGGCAGATACGAATGATGGCAGTAACCATCCGGGATATCACCACGATATGGCCCGTGATTTCCGTGATCATCTGATCGATTCGGAACTGCTGTCGCTCACCCGCGAGCATTTCCCGGAGTTTGCAGAACTAAGTCATGATTACCACACCGGGCTTTCCGTCTTCCGCGTAAACGAAGACTCGGTCTGGACATACGCACAACAGGATACGGCACGACTTCGCCAAATATATGAGGAACAATCTGATAAGTACCAGTACGATACACGGTACCGTTACGTAAGGATCTCGGCCAGGGCAGACTCCACCATTGACAGAGTGCGGAATCGCATTGAAGCCGGTGAACCGGTAGATAGCATCCGGGGTGACTTCTCCAATGTTGTTATCCGGCGTGATGTAGCTCAAAATCTTGACAACGAGCCTCACAGTCATCTCGCAGGATTGGAAGAGGGAGCCTTTTCGCCTTATTTTGATGATAACAGGCGCCGGACTACGATATATTTGGAAGAGATCCTTGAGGCACGGCAGATGACTTTTGAGGAAGCCTATAACCAGCTTGTATCCGAATATCAAGGTATTCGGGAAACGGAGTGGCTGCAGGCCATGCGTGAAAAGTATCGGGTGGAAATCTATCCGGATGCACTGAAAGACGAACAGACCGGAAACAATGACTGATCTCCTGAAAATTCTGTTTATAACTTCGTTGGGGCTGCTCCTGTTGAATTCCTGTGAACAACGGCCATCAGATGGTGATAATATCATCCTGGCCGAGTTAGGCAACGAAGTATTGCTGCTGCGTGATGTAAAAAATAATGTTTCTGAAGAACGCTATCATGGAGACAGCCTGCAGGTCATTGATCGCTACCGGAACAACTGGATCAAAAAACAACTCAAGGTCAATGAAGCCCGAAGGCTTGGCCTGCACAACCAGGAAGAAGTACAGCGACGGATTCGCCAGGCGGAAGAGTCTATTCTTGTTGATGCATATAACGAAGCCGTACATCTGGAGCAAACGGGGGATCCGGTATCGCGAACAGAGGCCCAATCCTATTATGAAAGCAACAAGGAAAAATTTGTACTTGCAGAGCAGCATGTCCGTTTCCGTCATATGATGTCTTCAACACTGAATAATGCCCAGAATGCACGGAATGCCCTGCAACAAGGAC
>SLLW01000374.1 GCA_007133875.1 Balneolales bacterium
GGGGATAATCTGGTCACCGATATCAGCCAGTTGGAGAGGTTCATCCGGCGATGCAGTATCAACCGGGGATGAACCCGTCGGAAGACCTCCATTCTGGCCGGAATCAAACGCGGCTATCTCGCCACTGTCCAGCCAGCGGCTGATCTCCCTGTAGTCGCTGATCCAGAGTTGATCTTTGAAGGTAGTGATGTGGTTTCCGGCAGAAGCATCATCACGCAACAGTTCCGGCCTGACTCCCTGTCTCACCTGCCAAATGCGACTGCTTTCACCACGAATCAGGTAATTATCATTCCACCGTTTCAGATGGGTTATTGCTTCCTCAATCTCGAAAAGCTGATCATAGCGCCCATCGGACCGGATTCGGTGGACGGTACCGTCGCTGTTGGTCAGGTAGAGCCGGTTTCCGCTGGCATGCAGCCGGCCCGATTCTCCGGGCATTTCGATATCGCTGTCCGGGGTCAGCTCACCACCATCATAATCGAAAATGTATAACCGGTTTTCACTGTCGAGGGCGAAGAGCTGGTCGGAAATACGTGCCAGGGATACAAAGGGGTACTGGTGTTCGTAGGCCATCTGAGGGGTCTGATCTACTGATTCGGATGATTCGAGGGAAAGTTTTCTGATGCCAAACCCTGATTCAGCAAGAAACAGGTCATCATCAATACGGACGACATCGTTGGGATCGTCAGGAAGGCGTGTGGAGGAGTAGACACCGAGTACGGAGGTTGGTTCGATGACTGTAAGCCGTCCGTCCCTTCCGAACAGGTAGGAGAAGCGGATGTCGGATACGAGCCGGTCACCACGGTTGGCCAGGCCGGAAGAGGAGTAGAGCCACTGCAGGGAATCTGCGGTGGTACGGAAGACAATCAATCCCTCTCGCTGTGACAGTACGTACATATGGGATTCACTACTCGTTATGGTCGTGATTTCCGGAACTTCCAACATGGATTCGAGACTTTTTACCAGATTTGGATTGGCTTCACCGATGCGGGCCATAAGGGAGAAGAGAAGCACAAAAGTGATAATCAGTGGAAGTCGATTAGAGAACAGATTCATAGGTCAGGGGTCCGGTTATAGCCAGTGATGTCGTTTGTACCAGGTGATGGTTTGGTTGATTCCATCGTCAAGACCGGTTTTCTGGCGGAAACCGAGCTGCGATTTTGCCTTGTCTACCGAGCAGGTCCATTGCATGCCCAATTCTTTCGCCTTGTCGCGATTAATAACGGGATAACTGCCGATTAATGATGCCGCTTTTTCAGCGAGTGTGCCAACCTGCTCTACGAAACGTGGTTTAACCTTTATCGTGTGAAGTTTGTGTCCGAATACCTTCTGGGTTGCTGCTTTAATTTCATTCCAGGTATACTGCTCTTCGCTGGAAATAAAAAAAGTTTCAACGCCCGGCTTATTCCCGGCAGCGGCAAGCAGTATCCCGTCCACAAGGTCGCTAACGTGAATCAGTGAGACCCGGGTGGAGTTTCCATCTCCAATGATAGGAAAAAAGCGCCATGAAGCCATCCGGAAGACACTGAAAATCTGATCCTCGCGAGGTCCGTAAACGGCAGGAGGACGAATGATGGTAACCGAAATGCGGTCATCAGCTACGCGGGCGACCATCTCTTCCATCCTTTTCTTTGATTCCCCGTACATGGTGACCGGCATGAGCGGATCATCCTCGGTTAACGGACGCTTAAAACTTGGGCCGCATGCGGCAAGTGAAGAGAGAATAACCAGCTTCGGGACGTTGAGTTTCATCGCCAGGCGGAGAATGTTTTCTGTTGCTTCCACGTTGGCTTTGTCGAACGGTTCCTGTTCGGGAGCTTTCACCAGGCCGGCTACATGATAAATAATATCAGCATTTTTCATTCCTTCCTTAAGAGCCGGAAGATCCTGAAGATTTCCTTTGACCAGTGTAATATCTTTGTCATGGAGCCATTTGGCTTTGGATCGAACCAGACAGCTAATGTGATCGTTCTGATTTTTCAGCAGGCGATCAACAAGATGGCTTCCAATAAATCCGGTTCCGCCGGTTACAAAAGCTTTCATTAAAAATTTGTATACTTGAGGAATTTACAATCAGTGGATATCGATGATGTTTTCATCGCAATCCGAATCGCTCTCCGATATCCGCTCCGGCAAATGTCGGAAAGGTTTCGGAACTATCTGGAATATATCGCGATCAGGATAGGGAATAAAGCGGTGGGATGTCATTAATCAATTTTCATTCAAAATATGCGAAAGCACCGAATAGCACTATTTACCGGAAACTACAATCATATCCGTGATGGTGTCTCCAATACTCTGAACCGGCTGGTGGCCCATTTGGAGTCGAACGGTTTTGATGTCAGGGTATTCGGCCCCTGGACGCCGGAACCGGTTATTACACATGAGGGCACATTTGTTCCGGTTTATGCGATTCCCGCACCATTTCGTCCCGAGTACCGGGTCTCTTTGGGGTTTCCCGAAACCGAAAGGGCTGTACTCCGGGAGTTTGATCCCGACCTGATCCACATCGCAACGCCCGACATTCTGGGCTTTCGGGCACTGCGCTATGCAATGAAATACAAAATTCCGGTAGTTTCTTCATTCCATACCCATTTTTCGAGTTATTTAAAATACTATGGAGTCGGTTTTTTAGAAAAATTTCTTCAGGCATATCTGTTCTGGTTTTATCGGAACTGCACACATCTCTATGTCCCGTCCCCGTCGATGCTTGAAGATCTGCGATCCCGCGGAATAAAAACGGACTTGAGGATCTGGTCCCGGGGGGTTGATACCTCTTTGTTCCATCCTGATAAGCGCAGTGAAGCGTGGAGGAAATCAAAAGGGTTTGACAAAGACGATATCGTTGTTTGTTTCGTTTCAAGACTGGTGTGGGAAAAGAATCTGGATGTTGTAGCAAAAACTTTTCAAAAACTAAAGGATAGGAATGTTTCCATCCGTACTTTGGTTGTTGGTGATGGCCCGGCAATGAAAGAATTCAGTGAAAACCTGCCTGAAACGGTTTTTACAGGATTCCTGGAAAAACAAGACCTGGCGGAAGCATATGCAGGTTCAGATCTGTTTTTCTTTCCATCGGATACAGAATCGTTTGGAAATGTTACCTTGGAAGCAATGTCGTGCGGGTTGCCTGCGGTTGTTGCCGATGCTTCCGGCAGTAGTTCGTTGGTTGAAAATAATATAAATGGTTATCGTGCTGATGCCCGGGATGTCGATTCTTTTACGACGCAGATTCTCCAGATAACCGAAAACCATGAAATGCGTATAAAAATGGCAAAAGAATCACGAAAAAAAGCTGCCGAATATGATTGGACGAGGGTATTAGACACTTTGATTTCTTATTATCGGGAAATTATCTGAAGGAAAAGCAGGTAAAATGTAATTGGATTTATTAAGTTTCGATAAAGCGGGAATGATCAATCTGTGAAACCGTAATACATCAGGCTGGAAAACCCAGTAAAAAAACTCAAGAAATTGTAAATTTCTTTGCACATTACTTTTTGATAATATCATCAGCAGCCAGAAGCGATAATTCAGTTTTCTTGCAGATTAACTGTAATAATGATTATTTTTAGAGTTTTGTACCGCCCGAAATGGACATTTTAAATGCCGAATTCCAACCAAATTATTAAAAAAGCCGATATTTTTGCAAAAGCCTACCAGTTTACTGCAGCTGATGAGGTCAAGGCAAAAGGATTGTACCCATATTTTAAGCCACTTACAGACACCGACGGAAATGTTGTCGTAATTGAGGGTAAAGAGGTGATTATGGCCGGCTCCAATAACTATTTGGGGTTGACGAACGATATTCGGCTTATGGAAGCGGCACAAAAAGCGATTTCGAAATACGGTACCGGATGCACTGGTTCCCGCTATTTAAACGGTACGCTTGATCTCCATCTTGAGCTTGAAGATAAGCTCGCCGCTTTTATGCGGAAAGAGAATTGTGTGCTTTTTAGTACCGGATACCAGACCAACGAAGGATCCATTCAGACGATAGCAGGGCGAAACGATGTGATTTTTTCCGACAAAGACAATCACGCATGCATTGTTGTCGGAACCCTGAGTTCCAACGCCCGGACGGTACGGTATCATCATAATGATATGGACCATCTCCGGAAGCTTTTGGAGCGGGAAGATTCATCTACCGGAAAAATTATCGTGAGTGATGGTGTATTCTCCATGTCCGGAACCCTTGCCAAAGTGCCGGAACTGGTAGCACTATCGAAAGAATTTAATGCCCGTGTCTACCTCGACGATGCACACGCTATCGGTGTACTTGGTGAAGGTGGCCGGGGATCGGCTTCCTCATTTAACCTGCTGGATGAAGTGGATCTCATCAGCGGAACATTCTCCAAATCTTTTGCATCTCTGGGAGGATTTCTGGTGGGTGACCGGCCCGTTATTGAATATATTCGTCACCACTCTCCCGCCCATATTTTCAGCGCCTCCATGCCACCGGCCAATGTTGCGACGGTTCTGAAAGCACTGGAAGTGTTACAAGAGGAAAACTGGCGTCTTGAGCGGCTTGAGGAGATTTCCAATTATATGCGCAAGGGCCTTGAGGAACTTGGGTTTAATATCTGGACCAGCGAATCACCCATCATCCCGGTTGTTATAGGTGACCTTATGGACTGCCTCAGATTCTGGCGTGATCTGTTTGAAGAAGGGGTCTATGCCAATGCCGTTGTACCACCGGCCGTTCCGCGGGGGCA
>SLLW01000174.1 GCA_007133875.1 Balneolales bacterium
GTTTTTCTGCTCCAGATCGAAATAGGCTCCATGGAGTTTTTTCTGATTCCGGTATAGCACAACCAGGAAACCGGCGGTCGTGAAAACGCCGGCAGCCAAAAGAATGAGCACCCATTGCTGATTGCGGCTCAGCCGCTCCTGGTACTCCAGCTCCTGACGCAGCAATTCATTTTCAGCCATTGCCAGATCGAAATCATAAGTAGCCCTGACCTCTTCGAATTCACGATCCCGACGCTGCTGATTTGCACTGTCAGAATATACCCGAACCTGTTGTTCCGCCTGCAACGCATCCTGGTATTCACCCAGGCCGGCCATCAGGGTTGCCTGCAGATCCCAGCCCCGCAGTATCATAGGCAGATTCTCCATCTCTTCGGCCAACTGGCGGGACTCCTCAATATACCTCATTACATCATCATAGTGGCCCAGAGAATAGAGAGTTTTTGCCAGGCCGGAGGAGTGATACATTACTCCGGGAGCAAAATTCAGCTCATGACTCATCTCATAAGCCTCTGAGTAATAGGCATAGGCCAGGTCATGTTCTCCCATTTCCCGGTAGGTTTCCGCAAGGTTATAATAATTACGGATAAGACTGGTTCTCCTTCCCAGGTTTTCGTTCAGGGAGATGGCATTGAGCAACGACTCAACAGACTCGTCAATATGCCCCATCGCTTTTTTGGTATTGGCGATATTATTATAAATGATCGCCAGCTGCACGTCGTCACCTGCCTCTTGATTCAATAATAATGCACGTTCAAACTCCTCAAGAGCTTCCTCATGATCACCTTGATCATGATATATCAAGCCGATATTATTTCGGGTGATCGCTTCATTCGCTTTGTTTTCTGACTGTTGGAAGAGTTGCAGCGCTTCAAAATTATGTTTTAATGCATCGACAGGATTATACGATGAAATGACACTCGCATGAGTGGCATAAATGATCGCTTCCACTTCGGGATCGATAATATCAGATATATACGTTTTAGCCTCTTCAATAGATGCCAGTGCTTCCACGGAATGGTTCATCCTGTGATAACCATTTGCTTGTTGTATAAGCGCTCTTGCCTGCTGTTTTGGTGTACCGTGCTCATCGGCGATTTGAAGGGCTTTTTCCGAATATTCCAGCGCCTTTTCCGGATTACCCCGATCTATATATGATGATGCAAGCTGGGTTTTTGCAGTAATAAGGGCATCGAAATTATTATTCTTTTCAGCCGTTGTTATTATTTGATATGCTAATGAATCAACTTTTTCAAACGCAAGTGATTGGACCAGATCCTCCAGTTCTTCATTTTGTCCGGTTATATCCCCGCTGAAATCATCCGGTTGTTCATCGCGGCCACTGCACGAAAGAATCAATAGTAAAAAAAATAAACGGACCATATATTTTACTGGCATACTGACAAACCCTTTAAACAACCCTTTAACAGATAATTGTATGATAACCGCCATAAATGAAACACAATTTCTGCTCGTTAACAACCATTTACCGCATTGACATTACACCAACATCATAAACAGAACGTACGTTTCGATTTTTCTAATATACATGTACATTATCTGCTTCAGAAGTGTAAATTATGAATAATTTTACATATGTTCAGCAAAATTAATATTCTCTTCAAAATCAGTACGATAGCCAGGGTTCAACACGGCAACAGGAACATGCAGATCATCCCTATAACGCCAACTCAATGAAGCAATATCGATATGTGAGATGGATTTTTCTGGTGATGGGCCTTATTGCAATAATAGGCCTTACGGGTATGAATGTATACTCCCTGTATGCACTGCATGATAACACGGTGCAGAACTCGGTTGAAAAACAAAAACGCAAAATGCTGGAATACACCAACCAGGTCAGGAGCCGGTTCCGCAGTTCGCTTGGTGACCTCTGGCAGTTGGACGTTCAAAAGGCAGGTAAATCGCTCTCATCTCCATCCAATGTTTCCGTTGACCTTGTTCAGGCCATCACCGAAGCCAGCAAAGATTCCCTGTTTTCAGAGATCTATTTTTCTCCGGCAAATTGCGATGCCTGTGCACAGGTAAAAGGGAACATATGGGTATTCAACCGTGGCAGTTTACAATTTGAAGAAGCCCGCAATTATGACCGTCTGGTCGAGAATGGCATAGCAATAGCGGAAACCCGCATGGATGCCCTGATCAGTGATTACCGCTGGAATACCCGGGTGATTTTTGATACACATAACAGTATGACCATCGCGTTGATTAACCCTGAAAGAGAACAGATTATCGGTTACATCATTTTTGTAATCAATCAGGACTATCTGATCAACCGTTACATGGGACCGAAACTTATTGAAACATTCGGAACCGGAGCGGAAAGTGGTATCATTATCTGGCTGCACAACTGGACAAAAAATGAAGTTCTGACTACTACCGATCCCGAATTAACATACAGCTATCAAAAAGTCGATTTTATTCAAAATTTTCCGGATCTGCTCAATGACTGGAACCTCAAAGCGGCATTTACAACCAATCCTGATATTGCCGCTTCCCGCGCCTCGCTCACCAGAAACCTCTTTGTCCTGGGTGGTGCCGTTCTGCTGCTTCTCAGTGCGCTTACCTTCATACTTTATACCGCACAGCGGGAACGTGCCCTTGCACAGCGTCAGACACTTTTTCTTGCCAATGTAACCCATGAACTGCAGACACCGCTTTCGGTTATCCTTGCGGCAGGTGAAAACCTGTCAGACGGCCGGGTAACCGATCCGGATCGATTGCGGTCCTACGGGTCTTATATTTATCAAGAATCGATTCGGCTTCGGACCATGATCGAGCGCTTGCTGGATGTTGCCAGGTCTGATGCTAAAGAGGTAAAAACCCAACGGAAAGTGATTAATCTTCCGGATTTCATCCGGCAATTGCTTGATGAGAAACGCAGTTTGTTTGAGTCACTGCAGATTACCCTCCATTTTGATGCTCGTGAGCCGATACCGGGAATACTGGCAGATCCTGACGATCTCCACTCTGCCGTCAACAATTTGATTGAAAATGCTATTAAATATAGTCCTGAGGAAAAGTATCTGGGCGTCCGTATCTTCAGAAGGAAAAACAACGTAAGACTGGAAGTGGAAGACCATGGAATCGGAATACCCAAAAACCATCAGAAATATATATTCAACAAGTTTTTCCGCGTTGAAGATTCATTGACGGCCCGGACCAAAGGGCACGGACTGGGGCTCTCGATCGTTAAAGATCTGGTGCAGCGCAATGAAGGATCCATCCGTGTCAACAGCACACCCGGAAAGGGATCCGTTTTTATCATTACATTCCCTGTTGCTGCAGAAAACGGTGAAATAACGGAATCAACGCCTAACAAAAAAATTATCTCCAATAAACAGGAACCAACACATGTCTCTTAACAATCACAGTATTCTCATCGTTGAAGACGAACCGAGCCTCATTTTCACATTGCGTGATACGCTTGAAACCGAAGGATACCAGACCAGAGTTGCAGAAAATGGCGATCAGGCGTTGAGTATCATTGAAGAGATGCCACCTGACCTTATGATTTTGGATGTGATGCTGCCCGGAATGAGCGGGTTTGATGTGTGTCAAAAAATCCGGGAGCAAAACCTCAATTTTCCGATAATTATTCTGACAGCACGGGATCAGGAGATTGACAAGGTGACCGGCCTGAACATCGGAGCAGATGATTATATCACCAAACCGTTTGGTGTAAAGGAACTCCTTGCAAGAATCAAGGCCCGTCTGAGACGCAGCGATGAATTCAATAACGGCAATACCGGAACCATTACCCTGGGTGATGTGCAGCTAAACCTGGATACAGCGACTGTTATTCGGCCTGATGGAGAATTTGAACTCACCACCCGGGAGGTGGAAGTGTTGCGGTTTCTCTCCGGCTTTCCAAACGAACCGGTAACCAGAAAAGCACTGCTTGAACACGTCTGGCGCTACGAGCACAGCACCAGCACACGAACTGTTGATGTGCATATTTCAAAACTTCGGACCAAAATCGAGATGCAGCCCGAAGATCCCCGCTATCTGGTTACGATGCATGGGGTTGGTTATATGCTAAAGTTGAAACAAAATTCGTAAAACCCCGAACCTGGCTGTCCAGAAGTTCCGCAATGGTCTCATCGGTGATCCCCTCCTTTTCATCGAATATCTTCTGAATGCGCTGTAAAAATACACGTTCCGGGAAGATATGGGCGTTTCGATACGAGCAGATCAACTGCAACTGTTCCACGGCCCGTAATCCGCCAAAAGCACCGGCCGCTTCTCCGACAAATGCAATCGGTTTCTTATCAAACGCTTCCGGAAACGGAAGATAGTCGATAAATAATTTAAGAATTCCGGGAAACGATCCGTTATACTCGGGAACTACCATTACAATGCCATCTGCATTCAGCACTCTGCTCCGGAATGCCTCGATTTCCGGCAGTGATTTGCCGTAATTTCCCCCATATGCCTCTCTGATTGGGAAATCCTCAAGGCTGACAAGCTCTACCTCTGCCCCCTGCTCTTCATACAGTGTCTTGATGTATTTAGAAACTTTCAGTGCCCTGGAACCGGGCCGGTCTGTTCCGCTTACAATGGCTATTGAACTCATAACTACTTACCTATGTGCAAATTATATCGATATAGCACCGATTACAGGTATTCTGTACCTGTGAAGAGCGATACCATGTTTTTACGCCATCATA
>SLLW01000427.1 GCA_007133875.1 Balneolales bacterium
ATGGGGCGGCCGGTCGAAGAGCAGCTCGGATCCCGCAATTTTCTGGTGATATATTTCGGATCGGGTATCGGAGGAGCGCTGATCAATCTTGTTATCAGTCCGTTCCTCGGCGCTACGCTTACCATTGGCGCATCCGGTGCGGTCTTCGGAATGATGGTCGCATTTGCCATGCTCTTTCCGCGCATTCCGATCATGCTGCTCTTCCTGCCACCCATTGAAGCCCGGTTTCTTGTGGCCGGTTTGATCGTCATTGACCTGTTGCTGATTTCATCAGCGAGTGATAATGTCGCGCGTATTGTCCATCTCGGCGGTGCATTCTGGGGCTATGTACTTGTTAAGCTCTATTTCCGGGGTTATCACTATGATTTATGGTTTGAACAGTTCAAACAGCGGTTCCGGTCAAAACCGAAACCCCGAAAACCATCCGGAAAACCGTCCGGCAAAACTACCGGAAAGGTGACCCGCATGCAGACGGTGACCGATGCGGAGATTGTGGAAGAGCACAATCAGGATGATCTGGACCGGATTCTCGACAAAATATCAAAATCCGGTTACGAGGGATTGACTGCAGAAGAAAAACGGTTGCTCTTCGAACTAAGTAAGAAGAATTGAAGTTTGACAGGGTACAGATTAGTTAATCACCGATCAAAGAGATGAAACGAAGAAAATCCTTAGCAGTTGATGTCGGAGGAGTACAAGTCGGGGGCAATGCCCCGGTTGTTGTACAATCCATGACAAATACCGATACAGCCGATATTCCGGAGACGATAGAACAGGTTCATCAGCTTGCCGCTGCCGGATCGGAACTGGTGCGCATTACGGTGAATAACCGCGAAGCGGCGGAAGCGGTGCCTGCGATCGTAGAGGGATTGGAGAAACGCGGGGTACATGTGCCGCTCATCGGGGATTTTCACTATAACGGGCATGTACTTCTGACCGAATACCCCGAATGCGCCCGCTTACTGGCCAAGTACCGGATCAATCCGGGAAATACCGGAACCCGGACCCGCGACAAAAACTTTGTGACCATTATTGAACAGGCGATAAAATGGGACAAGCCGGTCCGTATCGGAGTCAACTGGGGCTCACTGGATCAACAGCTTCTGGCTGACAGAATGGACCGGAATAATGAGCTTCCGGAACCGAAATCTGCCAAGATGGTGATGATGGATACGATGATTGAGAGTGCCATGCGCTCCACAGCTCTTGCTGAGGAGGTGGGATTGCCTGCCGACAAGATCATCGTAAGCTGCAAACTTTCCGGGGTGCAGGATCTGATTGAAGCCTACACCCGCCTTTCCGGTTTGTGCGAATACCCGCTGCATCTCGGGCTTACCGAGGCGGGAATGGGTAACAAAGGCGTGGTAGCCAGTACTGCTGCACTCGCGATCATTCTTCAGCAGGGAATCGGGGAGACGATCCGGGTATCCCTTACTCCCATGCCGAACGGTGACCGGGCCGAAGAGGTGCGTGTGAGTCAGCAGATTTTACAGTCCCTCGGCATCCGGAACTTCATCCCGCAGGTGGCCGCATGTCCGGGGTGCGGGCGGACCAAGAGTACCTATTTCCAGGAGCTGGCCGATGATATCCACAACTATATCGTTGAGATGATGCCGATCTGGAGAAAGGTCTATCCCGGTGTGGAGGATATGCATGTGGCGGTGATGGGATGTGTCGTTAACGGCCCCGGTGAATCCAAGCATGCCAATATCGGAATTTCGCTGCCCGGCACATTTGAAGAACCGAAAGCCCCCGATTATATTGACGGAGAGCACCACTCCACACTAACCGGCGACAACATCGGGGAGACCTTTCGCAAAATGCTGGATGACTATATCGTAAGGAATTACAGTCAGAAAAAAGAATTGCAGCAGCAAGGTTAAGTGCCCCGCGGCCGGGGAAGGCCATACAAAAGTATGCCCCTGATCATCGCTTACATCCGTCTTATTTTAAGCAACTTAAAAAGTTAAAAGCGGTTTTTCATAACCGGTTAAAAGATGTAAGCGCTATCATTTTTTAAAAAAATTGCCTGCCGGCTTTGAAATTGTAAGCGCTATCATTACCTTATTAATGATTTGCATTTTATATAATGTTAAAAGTCGTTATGGCGAGTCTCTTGGCCATAAACGGTGTATGCTTGATGAACTTTCTAATAAAAACCAAATGCCCGCATTATTTTGGTTAAAAAAGAACACTTAAAGGAATGACTTCTATGTTAAAATTAATACGAAATGGAATGTTGGTTTTCCTGCTCTATTTGCTTGCCTTCTCTCCACTGTTTAGTGAAAGCGGTGTTGCGTTGGCACAGGATCATGCCGTCGAAGGACAGGTTTTGGATGCCAATACCGAAGAAGAGCTTATCGGTGTTAATATTGTGATTAAAGGAACAAACCAGGGTACCACCACAGATGCTAATGGTAACTTCCGCTTGCAAACCGCAGCAGATGATACTCTGGTTTTCTCCTATATCGGTTATCAACGACTGGAAATGCCTATTGAAGGACAGGCTACCCTGACCGTTGAAATGCTCGCTGAGCACATTTACGGAGATGAGGTGGTGTTTGTCGGATACGGTGTCCGTCGGGTGGAAGACAACACCGGATCGATCCGGACTGTTTCCGCTGATAACTTCAACCAGCAAAGCCGTCCCTCTATCGGAGAGTTGTTTCAGGGAAGGATTCCGGGCGTTGACGTAACCGCCAGTGATGGGGCCCCCGGTAGTGGTTCTCCGATCCGAATCCGGGGCGGGTCATCGCTATCGGCGAGTAACGATCCGCTGTTTGTGATTGATGGTGTACCGGTTGCACCCGGAGGTGTTGCCGGGATGCGGGATCCGCTTAATTCGATAAATCCCAATGATATCGAATCGGTAACGGTATTGAAGGATGCTTCAGCAACCGCCATTTACGGGTCACGGGCTTCCAATGGGGTCATTGTTATTACAACCAAACGGGGGCAGGCAGGGCAGCCGACCTCGGTAAGCTACAGCGGTAATTTTTCCTATCAAACTCAAAGGGAAACCCTGGAGCTGCTTTCAACCGATCAGTTTCGCCAGGTTATTGAGGACCGTTTCCCGGGACGGACCAACCTGATGGGCGATGCCGATACCGACTGGCAGGATCATATTTATGAGAACGCAATCAGTCATGAACATGACATTAGTATATCAGGTGGTTATGAGCCGCTGAATTTGCCGTATCACCTCTCTATAGGTTTTTCCGGAGATGAGGGCCTTTTGAGAACATCGGAAAACGATCGGCTGACCGGATCGATCTCTTTGAGCCCGACATTGCTGGATGGTGATTTGCAGGTGGACCTGAATCTGCGGGGCGCGCGCGTTGAGAACCGTTTTGCAAACCAGGCGGCCCTCGGATCAGCTGTTGCCTTTGACCCGACACAGCCGGTTTATGTAGACGGCGACCAGTTTGGTGGGTACTATGCATGGCTGGACGGTTCCGGAAATCCCATACCCATCGCTACGGATAACCCCGTTGCCCTGTTGGAGCAAACCCGCGATGAATCAACCGTTTACCGCACTTCCGGTAAACTTCAGCTGGATTACAGGCTGCCGTTTCTGCAGCAGGTAACGGCCACAATGAACCTTGGCTTCGACTATTCGGATGTGCGTTCCGGCGAAAGTATTGTAAGTGACCGTGCCGCGTTTGCATATACAGGCGAAAGGTTACTTTCAGGAAGCTGGACCGATTACGATCAGACCCGGGAGAATCAGCTTCTGGATTTCTATTTCAATTACGATGAAGAGTTCAGCTCGATCGACAGCAGGCTTGATGCCACCCTCGGTTATTCCTGGGAACACAACTATGAGGAGGGTTCGAACTACTCTACAAATTACAACCGGGCTGATACACTTATTGTGCATGGCGATACCGAGTACAAGACCGAGAACTACCTCGTCTCATTCTTCGGCCGTGCAAACTATACACTCATGGACCGGTACCGGTTGACCGCCACCTTGCGGGCGGATGGCTCCTCCAGATTTCATGAAGATAATAGATGGGGCTATTTCCCCTCCATGGCATTTGCCTGGAGTGTGGATCAGGAGCCTTTCATGAGAGACTTCACCAATCTGTCCGAGCTGAGACTCAGAATTGGTTACGGTGTTACCGGACAACAGGAGATTTTCCAGGGTAATTACCCCTACCTGGCCCGGTACACATTCAGTGAGAGTGATGCCCGGTATCGGTTTGGTGATGAGTTTGTACAGACACTGCGTCCCGAAGGGTATAACCGTGAACTCAAATGGGAGGAAACGACCACCTATAACCTTGCATTGGACTATGGTTTCTACAACAACCGTCTGCGTGGTACCGTGGAGGTCTATCACAGAGAAACCGATGACTTGTTGAACGTAGTTCCGGTTCCTGCAGGCTCCAACTTTACCAACCGGATCATCTCCAATATCGGTTCGCTTGAAGTTCAGGGAATCGAGTTTGACTTTACGGGTGTCGTACTGGCTCAAGATGATCTCTATTGGGAGCTTGGTTTCAATGTAAGTCACAATGTGAATGAAATCACGAAACTTACTACGGTTGACGATCCCGCTTTTGTCGGCGTGGAAACCGGTGATATCGCTGGTGGTGTAGGGAATACCATCCAGATCCACTCGACAGGCCACTCCCGCAGCTCGTTCTATGTTTACGAACAGGTTTATGATGAAGATGGCA
>SLLW01000042.1 GCA_007133875.1 Balneolales bacterium
CGGGGGATCTACATTGCCACCATGGATGCCGATCTGCAGGACGATCCGATGGAGATTCCGGAAATGATTCGCCAGATCGAAGAGGAGGGGCTGGAACTGGTGAGTGGCTGGAAAAAAGTACGGCACGACCCTATCAGTAAAACCATTCCGTCCATATTTTTTAACTATGTGACCTCACTGACCACCGGCATCAAATTGCATGATTTTAATTGCGGGTTGAAAGTGTACCGGTGCGATGTGGTCAGACATATCACGCTTTACGGCGAACTGCATCGGTATATCCCCTATCTTGCCAAACAGCAGGGGTTTGACCGGATCGGTGAAAGGGTGGTACAGCATCATCCCAGAAAATTCGGTGATTCAAAATTCGGATTGTCACGGTTCATCAAGGGCTTTCTGGATCTGTTAACACTGCTCTTCCTCGGGCACTATATGAAACGACCGATGCACTTTTTTGGCGGTATCGGATCGCTGTTTTTAATCATTGGCGGTGGTATAACGATCTATCTGACGATCATGCGATTGTTTTTTGAAGTCTACCTCACAGGCCGGCCGCTGTTTCTCTTTGGTATCCTCTTTCTGCTTCTGGGAGTTCAGTTCTTTTCTATCGGTTTTCTGGGGGAGATGTTCAATCAGAACCGGGCCGGCAGTTATGGCGATCCGATCAACATCAAGGATACCGCAGGGTTTCGTGAAAATCCGGTGGAAACCGGCCCCGGACCAACTGTGAGCCCAGGTGAACGGGAAACAACCGGAAAAAGTGACGATTTTCATACAAGTGACAGGGATAAGCCGGGGCAGGCATGAGTAAAATTGCATATGACCCGACCAAAGACCGTTTTGCCTGGTGGATCCGGAGATCGCGCCCACTGCGTACACTGTTTTACCAGATACTGGATCTTTTTTTTCTGAGGAGCTGGTATGCCCGGTCTGCAGTCCGGAATCTGTACCACGAACAATTTTCCGGGTCGGCCCGATGGGAAATCCTGGATGCCGGAAGCGGATTCGGTCAGTATGACCGGTTTATGCTGCGATCATTCCCGAACGCGGTGATCAGAGCTGTTGATGTCAAGGAGGATTACCTGGATGACTGCCGCTACTATTTTAAAAAAGAGATTGAAAACGGGCGGATTTCATTTGACTCGATGGATCTCGTGAAGGATGATCTGCCGGGCGAATCGTATGATCTGGCCCTTTGTGTGGATGTCCTCGAGCATATTGAGGATGATATCGGAGTGATGATACGGATCCGGAAGGCTTTGAAGCCGGGCGGGCTGTTTGTGATGCACTCACCGTCACACCACTCGGAAGAGGATGCCGGTGATGACGAGTTTTTTGTCGATGAGCACGCCAGGGCGGGATACTCCAAAAAAGATCTGACGGATAAAATGAAAAAAGCCGGCCTGGAACCGGTCTCTCTGCACTACTCCTATGGGAAATGGGGGCATCGCGCATGGGTGATGCTGATAAAAGTCCCCATGTTGTGGTTCACACGGTTCGGGATGATAACGATGGTTTGGCTGCCATTTTACTATCTGTTAACCCTGATTCCCGGGTTGGCGATGATGTCGGCCGACTGTCGGCAGGAAAATGATTGGGGGACCGGAATCCTTGGTATTGCACGAAAAGGGGATAAATAAAAAGCCCGGCCTTCCTCAGAAAACCGGGCTTTTTGTACCGCGTACGGGATTCGAACCCGTGCTACCGCCGTGAAAGGGCGGCGTCCTAGACCCCTAGACGAACGCGGCATTTGCTACTGCTGGGGAGCCCAATGGGATTTGAACCCACGGCCTCCAGGGCCACAACCTGGCGCTCTAACCAACTGAGCTATGGGCTCCATGTTTGATACAACTGCCTTGTGCCGTGAGACATGGATCGTACTTCCGGTGTATCAGGTTACAAGGTGTGTGACAAATAAAATCGTCGTAAGCTAAAACTTTTAAGACAAAACTCATAATGCAAGTACCGCGTACGGGATTCGAACCCGTGCTACCGCCGTGAAAGGGCGGCGTCCTAGGCCTCTAGACGAACGCGGCTTCAAATCCGGGATACTTTTTTTGAGGCGACAGGCGGATTCGAACCGCCGTACGAGGTTTTGCAGACCTCTGCCTAGCCACTCGGCCATGTCGCCTTAAAACGGTTTTAGTACGCCCGACAGGACTCGAACCTGTAACCTACTGCTTAGAAGGCAGTTGCTCTATCCGGTTGAGCTACGGGCGCTTGTATGGATACCTCCATACCGCAGCGCAGCCTTTTCGCATGGCGTTACCGGTGTTTTCGTATCAACGGTATGATGTATCTATGATGTCGGGGCGACAGGATTTGAACCTGCGACCCTCTGCTCCCAAAGCAGATGCGCTACCGGGCTGCGCTACGCCCCGATCATATGTTCAACCGAATGAGTTCAACTTTTTGTCGATCACTTCAATTTCAGCAAGTACAAAGAACAAATCAGCGAAGTGTTTCCGCTGTTTTGGAAAGACTACTAAGATAACGCAAATTCAAAACCAAATCAATGTTAGTTATTGCCAAAATTTTCTACCTGTAGAAACTTCGGTCAAAGGCGCGCGCCTCTTTTCTGCCGAAAATCCGGATTTTTATCCATGCATGAAGCAGACCGATGCCATAACCGCCAAGTTGTGCAAGGGAAGCCGGTGGAACCATCAGAGCCGCTGATATCTGACCGGTTGCCCGCATTCCGTCAATAAACAGCAAAATCAAATAAATGGCTGCCGGTGCCCACATCACTCCCCCCAGGAATGGGAGTGAAACAAACGCTGTAAGAATATACAGCACAAATAGAGAGGGCATGAGATGCACGGCTTTCATGGTTCCGGGATGGCGCTGCTGCAGTACAACCCTTGCCATACCGGAGTTATAGACCTGCTTGAAAAATTTCTTCAGGTCGGTTCTCCGTTTATGATATACCCAGGCTTCTTCCAGCAAGGCGGATCGGTATCCGGCCGACAGCAGTCGCATGCTCAGGTCCAGATCCTCACCAAAACGGAGGGTGGAAAATCCTCCCAGCTCATCAAATATGTTCTTCCGGACTCCCATATTGAAACTCCTGGGGTAAAACCGGTCCAGCTTTTTTTTCCCGCCCCGGATCCCGCCGGTGGTCAGAAACGAAGTCATTGCGTAATCAATCGCTTTCTGTGTCGGTGAAAAATCGGCTGATGCCCGGTCGGGACCACCGAAAATATCAAAATCACCGGTAGCTATTCCTTTTTCAACAGCATCCAGATACCCGGGAGGGATGACACAATCAGAGTCAAAAAAAATCAACCACGAGCCATTGGCCGACCTGGCGCCGGTATTTCGCGCCGCTCCCGGGCCGCCGTTCTCCTGATAGATATAGCGCAGATTGAGCGTTTTCCGGTATCGATGGCAAACCGTTTCGGAGCGATCCGAAGACCCGTCATCAACTACAATGATTTCTGTACGGAGTGCCGTATCTTCTTCCTGGTTCCGGCCAGAAGGTAATACCGCCTTCAGGCTCTCCAGCAGTTCCCCGAGTTCTCCGGGCCGGTTGAATACCGGGATAATAATTGAGTACAGGGTGGTCATGTAACTCGCCTGGTCTGTATAAACGGAACATTAAAGAACGCCGGAATGTTAGCAAATAACGCAATGAAATGCTCGTCCCGAATACATTATCACGATTTTTAAATTCCATGAGTTTGGCAATTCGACTACCTTTTACACTCGTCTTTTTTGCAATGTTTCTGTGTTCTGTAACGGTTCATGCACAGGATATTTCTTTTTCTTACGATTCATCGACGGAGGGATTTGCACCGGATCAGTTCCAGGCGGATCTGTTTGACACGGAATCGGACCGGAATTTTCGTCTCAGTGAAAGAGAAATTATTTTTGATGACGGATCGTCCATGGTATCCGGCATGGATCAGATTGCCATCAGCCCGAACCGTGGATATGTTGCCGCGCTGTTTACCCATGGAGGGCAGGCGTCGGTGGAAGTATATCGCAGCGATGGGTTACTTGTGCACCGGTTATCCTCATTGGCGGAAATTGATCCTGATGATCCCTCCGTTAAACTTTTCATGCTAAACAACGGCAGTTTTGTCTACCGTGACAACATCGCCGGTTTCAGCTATTTTGATGAACGGGGTGAGCAGGTTTTCCGGGCTTCCAACAGTTCGGGTAGTCTGGATGGAGAGACCATTTCCGGCTTCACGACACCGGCTTCGGCCAACGTGTCATTCCTCATCAATCCGGAAATTTATGATGGAGAGCGTGTCAGTTCGCGCATCCAAAAAGTGACATTTCAGGGTGAGACAACTCCAGTGGCACATTTTGACAGGATGAGCATCCAAACGGTTGATGTACATCCAAATGGAAGGATTTTGCTGGTTCATGGCATTGACGAATCCAACGGGAATCATACCGGGAAAGTCCTCTCATTCCGTGGCGACCGGCTGGCGGAGTTTGACTATGAGGATAATGATGTCGAGAAGCTGGTACTCAGCCGGGATGGCCGTTATGTGACAGCACACACCTCTGGCCGTGCCATGGTACATCGGGTAGCTACCGGTGAGCGGCTGGGCAGTGCCAGTTTCAGTGAACGGGTGCTGGTAGCCACGTATATGCCGGATGGCATTCTGGCGGTGCTTACAGGTACCCGGTC
>SLLW01000248.1 GCA_007133875.1 Balneolales bacterium
ACTGGAATACCCCGCCACCTGTGATGACGAACGATGCCGGGTACTATCCCCCGTGCCGGAAGCCGGTGAGCCCAACGTTGTATAGCTCTCGGGTTATCGATCTGAGCGGTTCTGATTCTCTCTGAGTTCTGTGAATTCCTCCGTTTCATAAGGGGTTATCGTCTCGCCGTCAATGACTTCGAAATAGCTGGAATAACCCGTTTTCCTGTCGATGAGGGCCAGCCCGTCCGGGATGGGAAGAACACTGAGTGCCGTGGAATAGGCATCGGCCAGCATTGCGCTTTCCCCGATTACCGTGACCGTTCGCTGTTCGGTGATACCAATACCGGTTTTCGGATCAATGATGTGGGAGTATCGTTTGCCGTCAATTTCCACAAACTGATACAGGTCACCGGAGGTACTGACAGCAGCATGCGTCAGGGTCAGGAGAAACGGGTCGGGCTCGTCATGTTCATCATGGGCGGGAACGGCGATGTTCCAGCCGTCTCTGCCGGGTGGGGCAGAACCGGTGACCATATCACCACCGGCATCAATCAAAACCGATTCGATTCCGAAATGGAGCAGCACTTGCCGTATCTCGTCGGCTGCATACCCCTTTGCGATTCCGCCCAGATCAAGCTTCATTCCGGGTTTTTCAAGCATGGCCTTCTGCCGGGACTCATCCAGTTTCAGGTGTTTATACCCTACACTTTGGGAGGCCTCCCGGAGTGCCTTCTTCCCGGGAAGCTGTGGTTCTTCATCACGGCGCATCTCCCTCCACAGCCGGACAAATGGTCCGGAGGTTATATCAAAAGCCCCGCCGGTCTGAGCCGATACCATCTGAGAGGTTTGCAAAACCTCAAAAAGCGGCCCGCTGACCGGTACAAAGTTACCACTCCCGGCTGTTGCTGCAAGGTGATTGAGTTCGCTGTCTGGTATGTAGTCGCTCATAATATCGTTCAGTTCTTCGATACGGCGGAATGCCGAATCGGCGGCGGCGGATGCTAGCGAATCACTGGATGCATAGAGCACGATGCGAAACAGGGTGCCCATATGAGGTGATGTGAACTGGTGCCGCTCCAGGGCCGGGGCGTGATTTTCGGGGTCGTCTGCAGCACTGAAAACGAAACCCGCAACAGGACTTATCATTATCGCAAGCATCAAAAAAATCGCACAAAACAGGGAGCGTGAAACGTGACAAGCCACGTACGCAGGAGAATAATTTGGATTCACAGATGCTTTCATGTAATTTTTTAAACTTCAATTATGGCTTTATATATTGATATACGCTACGTATTTCATTCGATAAATTGTTTGTCCTGGACGTATGAAACAATTGAGCACCCCCAAAATTAATGCATCCTGTGAGGTTTACCAATATGAAAAAGTTTCTGATACTGATTGTGATTCCGTTTCTGCCGGCCGCCAATGCCTGCGCTCAGAATTCCGATGAAATAAACGATCCGGAAAAAACCGAAATTTGGGAACCACAGCCACCGGTAGTGGAACCGGTGGAAGTTCATGGCGAACCACCGGAGGACGCGATCATCCTGTTTGATGGTACCTCCCTTGACGGATGGGAAGCGATGGATGGTTCTGATGCCGGATGGATACTCGGGGATGGGTATATGACGGTTGAACCGGGGAGTGGCGATATCAAAACCCGGCAGCACTTCAGTGACGTCCAGCTTCACGTCGAGTTTCGCGCACCGGAAGAGATCGATGGTGAAGGTCAGGGTCGTGGCAACAGCGGAATTTTTCTGCAGAATAGATACGAAGTTCAGGTTCTGGACAATTGGGAAAATCCCACCTACTCAAACGGCATGAACGGCAGTATTTACAAACAGCACATCCCGCTGGCGAATCCCGCTAAACGTCCCGGTGAGTGGCAGACATATCAGATATTTTTTAAATCACCGGTATTTGGTGATGACGGGGAGGTTGAAAAACCGGCCCGGGTTACCGTGATGCTGAACGGTGTGCTGGTCCAGAATAATGTGGAAATTTTCGGGAATACCGTATATATCGGTGCGCCGTTCTATGAAGAACACGGCCCCGCAGGTATCCGTTTGCAGGACCACGGCGACTATGTCAGTTACCGAAATATCTGGGTTCGCGAACTGGATGAGGAGATTCGCTTCAAAGACGGTATCTGGCGGGATCCGCAATAAACCGGTTTACAGAGTCGGCCCGATAGTCCGATCCGCAATCGGGTCCGTTTATTCGATGAGCAATGAACTTCGCGCGTCCGATCCGTCACCCTGTTCACAATCTGGTCTGTGACCCGGATCGCACATCCTGTTTGCAATCCGCTCAGCCGTGTCCGCTTTTTATGCCATCCAGAATTTGCCACGACTCCGGCCCGTATTCAAACAGCATATCAAGCACACCACACCCCGGAACAAATCCGGGAAAATGCTGACGATATTCCGGTATCCGGAAATCAGGCTGAGTCGCTTCAGGATGGGGTTTCTGATAGTTCCGGCTGTTGGGTTCCTGCCAGACACTGCTGCCGGGAGCAACGGGAAGATTTTCGGGCGGCTCATCAACCGGCCGGCCGGCCACCGCTGTACGTTCTGTACAGGGCTCGTCTGCCTCGATCTCACTTATCCACTCCGGAAATTCCGGAAGTTGCAGATAGATCCACTGTCGCTGCATGAGATGTCGCACCGCATCCAGAAGCAGCTCATATTCGGCGGCAACCTGCAGATCAGCGCGGATTTCCGGCTCGAAATAATCGAAATAGAGGCTGTTCCGATAGTTGAACTCCAGCGCCTGCAGATGGTGCTGCAGCCAGGGCCGCCGGTCGTCAATACGCACCCGGTTGATCGGCTTGCGGCGATCTTCGGTGACAATGGGAAGCGAGAGCCACTGATGGCCGTCAGGGGTCCGGATTTTGGTCCGGTGCACCTTGCTTTTTCTTGAAAACGGGTGCCGGTCATCCAGAATCACCCGCCCGGCATTCAGCGCACGCGCCATCCACTGCAGGTCGGGAGCGTACCCCGGCAGAAGCAGCGCCGTAACGGATTTGTTTTGTCGGGATGCGGTTCCGGGATCTATGGGCATGACGGATACGGGTTTCTGTTTCGGCGGATGGGTCTCATGCCCCTGGAAGATCTTGCCACGGTGTGCCGGCTCCCCGTCCGCCTTTGCGGAAATGATCCGATTTGCAACCACTGATTTGCAGCCACTGAAATAGTTGGTATTTTGAAACGGTAATCCATATCGAAACATATCACATTTGAAGAAATAAAACTTTTGAAACCTATGAGTACCGACGTCCGCGTTCGTTTTGCTCCGTCTCCGACCGGCTTGCTGCATATCGGAGGCCTTCGCACCGCCCTGTACAATTATCTGTTTGCACGGCATCATGGCGGCACATTTGTGCTGCGTATCGAGGATACCGATCGCGGCCGGTACGTAGAAGAAGCCGAACAGGATATCATGGAGAGCCTTGCCTGGGCAGGACTTACGCCGGATGAGGGGCCGGTTGTCATCAGCCAGGATAAAAAATCTTCGGATGCCGAGGCAACAGGGGGAGATGCCAAAAAGGTCTCCCGTATTGCATATGAGGCGGAAGTATCGGGGAAACGCTCTCACAGCGGCTCATTCGGCCCCTACCATCAAAGTGACCGTAAAGAGCGGTATCTGGAGTACGCGCAAAATCTTGTGGATGCGGGCCACGCCTATTACGCGTTTGATACGGTCGAAGAGATCGAGGCGATGCGCGAGCGGCTGCGCACATCCGAGAATACGTCACCGAAATATGATCCGGTTACCCGGGCAGAGATGCGAAACAGCCTGACCCTGCCCGCCGATGAGGTGAAACGTCTGATCGGGGATGGGGCGGAGCACGTGATCCGCATGATGATTCCTGCCGGAGAGACGGTCCGTTTTGATGACCTGGTTCGTGGATCCGTCTCATTTGAAACCGATGGACTCGACGATCAGGTGCTGGTAAAAGCCGACGGCATGCCGACATACCACCTGGCCAATGTGGTGGATGATCACGAAATGGCTATATCACATGTTATCCGCGGCGAGGAGTGGCTGAGTTCGGCTCCGAAGCACCTGTTGCTCTACCGTTTTCTGGGGTGGGAACCGCCGGAAATGGCCCATTTGCCGCTTATAATGTCACCCAGCGGCGGGAAACTATCCAAACGCAAGGCTGAAGAAGAGGGCATTCCGGTTAACGTGCGGGATTACCGGAAAGGCCGGTACGAACGGGATGCGGTGATCAACTTCCTGGCGCTTCTTGGATGGAGCCCCGGCGACGATCGTGAAATAATTACCCTCGAGGAGATTACCGGTGAATTTTCGCTCGACAGGGTCGGAAAAAGCGGAGCCATATTTGATTTCAACAAGCTGCTTTGGTTCAATGAGCATTACATGCGCGAGCGGCCTGATGATGACCTGGCCGCCGAACTGGCTCTGCTAATGGAAGAGCGCGGAGAGGGGCAGAAAGTTAGCAGGGAATTTCTGGCCGGCATGGTCGGGCTGCTTAAAGAGCGGGTATCCCGACTGCCGGAATTTCTGGACGCCGGGGTGTTTTTCTTCGAACCGCCAATGGAATACGATGAAAAAGCGGTCAAAAAGGGGTGGAAAGAGGCAACCCCGGATCTGGTAAAAAAATACCGCGATCGCATTGCCGGCC
>SLLW01000306.1 GCA_007133875.1 Balneolales bacterium
AAAAGAGTGCCCTCGAAGAGATTATCCAGATGCTGGTCACACAAACAGGCAATGACTTTTCCCTTTACAAAAAAAGTACGATGTACCGCCGTATTGAAAGGCGAATTGGTGTTCATAAACTCGACAAGATAGCTTCATATGTGGAATTATTGAAGCACAACCCTAAAGAGTTGGATCTTCTTTTCAAGGAATTACTGATCGGGGTGACCAGTTTTTTCCGCGACACCGTTGTTTGGGAAGAATTGGAGAGTTCAATTCTTCCCGGTGTACTGACCAGTCTTCCGGAGGGAACTATTCTAAGAGCGTGGATTCCGGGGTGCTCGACGGGTGAAGAAGCGTATTCGCTGGCCATTGTATTTTCAGAAGCCCTGAAAAATACAAAAACAGCGAAGAATATTTCATTGCAGATATTTGCCACTGACCTTGACAGTGATGCCATTGAAGTGGCCAGAAGAGGTATTTTTCCGGAAACAATAGCTGCTGATGTCGCACCGGAGCATTTGAGTCATTATTTTGCCCGGACAGAAGATGGTTATCTGGTCATTTCAGACATCAGAGAAATGGTCGTTTTTGCGCAACATAATCTGATCATGCATCCGCCGTTTATTAACATTGATTTCATTGTATGCCGCAACTTGCTGATATATATGGATGCCGAGCTGCAAAAGAAAATCATGCGGTTGTTTTTTTATTCATTGAATCCAGGTGGTTTGCTGATACTGGGTAATTCTGAATCTACAGGCACGTTTAACCATTTTTTTAAACCCCTGAATACCAAACTTAAAATTTACAAACGCGCTGCAGGAGATACAAAACTTGATTTGTTGAATCTCCCTTCTGTGTTTTCACGGACAAAAACCAATACCGAAGAAAAACAACCCAGAAATATGCCTTCCATGAATATTCAATCGCTTGCTGATCAGCTTTTACTGCAATATTTTTCACCTGCTGGTGTGCTTGTCAATGATAATGGGGACATACTATACATTAGCGGCCGAACCGGGAAATATCTTGAGCCGGCATCCGGAAAAGCAAACATGAATATTTTTGCCATGTTACGTGAAGGCCTGCGAAATGAATTTTCCTATGCCTTTATGAAGGCAATAAAGGAAAAAAGCACTGTTGTTTTGCGCAATCAACAGACCGGCACAAATGACCAGGACGTTTTGGTTGATGTCACAGTTCATTATATAACTCATCCGGAATCGTTAAATGGATATGTGATGATCATTTTTACTGACCTTCCGGGGAAAAAGGAAATAATCACGTCTGCAAAAACAATAAAAGGCTCGGGCGACACTACGAGTGAGAGGGAAGCTGAATTGGAAAGAAAGTTGCGGTATACGGAAGAAGAAATGCAGAGCACCATGGAGGAGATGCAAACTACCCAGGAAGAGCTGAAGTCGACCAATGAGGAATTGCAGTCAGCCAATGAAGAATTGCAGTCGGCAAACGAAGAACTCACCAGTTCAAGAGAGGAGATGCAAAGCCTGAACGAAGAACTTCAGACATTAAATGCAGAGCTTCAGACCAAAGTCGATGACTATTCACGGGTAGACAACGACATGAAAAACCTGCTGGACAGCACAGACGTTGCCACCTTGTTTCTTGATAAAGAACTGAATATCCGTCGATACACAAACAAAGCGACCAATATATTCAAATTTATTAAGAGCGATATTGGCCGGCCATTTACCGATCAGGTTTCTGACCTGGATTATCCTGATATGGCACAAGACGCACATGAGGTTTTACGAAATCTTGTTTTTATTCAGAAACAAGTACCGGCCAAAGACGGACGATGGTTTTCGGTTCGGATAATGCCCTATCGCACTACTGATGACAGGATAGAAGGCCTGGTTATAACCTTTATTGATGTCACAGAACTAAAACAAGCCGAAGAGAAACTAAAATCACTCAGCCATGAATAGCGAAGAATTTGACTTCACCGGGTCACGGATGCTGCGTAAGAAAGCCGAGGCAATTCTGAAAGAGAAAAAGGAAAAAGCCAAACAGGAAGACCTTGAATCGGACGTAAAAAAACTCTTGCACGAGTTGCAGGTACATCAGATAGAACTTGAGATGCAGAATGAGGAACTGCAGCAGGCCTATCAGGAAGCACAAGAGGCGCTGAAAAAATACACCCTGCTGTATGATTTTGCGCCGATGGGTTATTTAACGATCAGTGGTGACGGGACGATATCCGATTTAAACTTTTCTGCGGCTGAAATGATTGGGGAAAAACGGGGCAGGCTGATCGATGCCAACTTAAGGCTGTTTATTGCAGATGACTCCAAATCCGAATTTAATGCATTTATCGATAAGGTTTTTGCCAATGAAATAAAACAATCTTGTGTGGTTGTTCTTGGCAATGGCGATAATGTTTCAACCCGGGCGTATATGGAAGGTATTTGCATTGAAGAAGACAAACAATGTATTTTGTCCTTCCTGGATATTTCTGTGCTTAAAAAATAGCGAGCGACCCAAGCAGTATTTCTTCCTGCCTTACCTGCTAATACTTTCCGGAGCTCAGGCAGCTTTTTATGTAAACCCATTGTATGAATTATATAAATGATTCATGCAATTGTGTAATGCATCTCATTTATATATGAGTGAACTTTGTATCACACAGGGTACTGCTTCTTATTGGAGCAGCTGGCCTTTTGGTAATTCAAAATTAATCACAATTAAAAAAACACAAAATGAAAAAAACAATCTTGTTCATTATTTTTTTAATGGCTTCATCAGCCATGTTCGCGCAGGCTCCCATCGCCCAGGGGCAGTCTCAGTTCAATGCAGGAATAGGCCTTTCTTCATGGGGCGTGCCTGTGTATGTTGGCCTCGATTTTGGCGTACACCCCGATATCACACTGGGTGCTGAGGCCTCCGTACGCTCATATAACAGAAGGTGGTCAGACCGCAGATATAGCCATTCAATTATTGGTATTTCAGGAAACGCCAATTATCACCTGAACAGAATACTTGAGATTCCGTCAAACTGGAATTTATATGCCGGTCTGAACCTCGGCTTTTATATCTGGAACTCGCCCGACGATTATGACGGACCACGTTCCTCTGGTTTAGGTGTCGGAGCGCAGGTCGGCGGACGTTATTACTTTACCGACAAATTCGGGATTAACCTTGAATTCGGCAGTGGCAATGCATACTCAGGCGGGAAATTGGGCATTTCCATCAAATTATAATCCTGCCTGTGTATGTTTGCCGGGTATTGTTGGTGATCTTCGGTTTTCCCTTTATCTTTAGTTTTCATTAACCAAAAGGTATCGGGATGGAAACGTTTAAAATTTTCAGGCAGTTCTCCCTGCTGGACAGGAAGAAAGCTGATCCGGAAGAATTCATCTTTACCGGTGGCATACCTCCGGTGCAAAAAATTGAAACCCAGCTTTTTAAATACAAAAAGGAGGAATATGTTGAAACACAAGCCCTTTCACCTGAAAGACTTGAAAAATTCGGGCACGACGGCTATCGTTACTGGCTGAATATACACGGGATCAGTGAACCGGAAATCGTTGAGTTAATCTGTGACAAGCAGCAAATTCACTCCCTGGTGATCCAGGATATTCTGGATGTGAATCAAAGACCGAAATTCCAGGAGTTTGACGATTATTCCTTTTTAACCCTGAAATCCATACTTCCCTCTGGCAGCGAGGTTATTACAGAGCAAATCAGTATGGTTTTCAGCCAGAATTTCCTGATTTCTTTCCAGGAAAGGAAGGCAGACTATTTTGAGCACCTCAGGTACAGGCTGCGGGAGGATAAGGGGGTCATCCGTGAACGGGGAGCCGATTTCCTGCTGTACGCCTTGCTTGAATCCATCCTGGATAATTATTTTAAAACCCTGGGTAAGCTGGACGATGATATTGAAAAGCTCAGCTTCACTGACGCCCGTAAAGAACCCTCTCCCGATGCCCTCCAAATGATTGAGGGCCACAAAAAGTTTGTGCATTACATCAAAAAATCCATTTTGCCCATTAAAGAATTCGCGTTGATTGTTGAGCGCGGGGAATGCCAGTTTATTGAGCACCGGCATGTGAAATATTTTCTGGAGATCAAAGACCTGTGCCTGACCCTTCTGGACAACTGCGACATGCTGATGGCTTCACTGGAGAGCAATACCAACCTGTTTTTTTCCGTGCAGGGGCACCGCATGAACAAGGTGATGAAAACCTTAACGGTAGTGGCTGCCATTTTTATTCCGCTGACTTTTCTGGCCGGTGTGTATGGGATGAATTTCATTTACATGCCTGAGTTGGAGTGGAAGTATGCTTATTTCTCCATATGGGCGGTTTTTCTGCTTATTTTTGTGGGAATGGTACTTTACTTCAGGAAAATGAAGTGGTTTTAGGATAATTCTTTTTTGATTATGAGGCTTTTTGTTCTGATTGTTTTTGTACTGACATTCTTTTTTGTGCCCCACAGATTATCTGCTGCCATGGATTCCCCACCAGCGATAAACAATCCTCCGGTGAGCACGGGAACATTATTCGGTAATCGCGGGATGTATTTTCAGATGCTGGTCAATAAAAAACTGCAGTCTGCACCCAGGATCGGATTTTTCAGTGTGACTTCCCTGGTGGGTGAGTGGGACCGGCAGGAGATCAGTGATTT
>SLLW01000081.1 GCA_007133875.1 Balneolales bacterium
CCAACCAATCTGTTTGCCGGCGAGGCCTGATGTGGCTATCAATTCGGCCGGGTCGCCCGCCCGTCGGCCTGTAATGTCCAATGGGATGGTTTTACCACTGATGCGTTCGGCTTCACGAATGACCTCCATCACCGTATACCCCTCACCGGTGGCGAGGTTCAGCATCAGGTCCTTGTCGTGCTCCCTGAGATACTCCATGGACTTCACATGTGCTGTGGCAAGATCATTTACGTGGATATAATCGCGGATGCAGGTACCATCCCGTGTGGGGTAGTCATCGCCATAGACCTGCATTTTTTCGCGGGTACCGGCGGCCACTTCCATAACAATGGGCAACAGGTTGGCGGGATTCTGTTCCTTGCCGCTGATCCGGCCCTGCACATCGTAACCGGCGGCATTGAAATAGCGGAGTGCGGCGTATCGCAGCCCTCTCAGCTGACTGTACCACGCCAGGGTCTGCTCGATGACGAGTTTGGTGTAGCCGTAATAGTTGATGGGCTTTTGCGGATGATGCTCATCGATCGGAAGATATTCCGGGCTTCCGTAGGTTGCGGCGGATGAAGAAAAGACAAAGTTTTTGACATCGTGCTGAAGCATCAGGTTGAGCAGCTCCATGGTCGCAATCAGGTTGGCACGGGTGTAAATCTCCGGCTTTTCCATGGACTCGCCGGCCGCTTTGAGGGCAGCAAAATGGAAAACGGAATCGAATCGGTCGTTTCCGTTCTTGCCGGAGGAATCGCTGCTCCCTGCACCGGAAAGCAGGCGCTCCAATAGCGACAAGTCCTGCATATTGCCCTCAACAAGCGTGGCACGCGCATCCACATTTTCCCGTAATCCGGTTGAAAAATTGTCGAGAATGGTGACCTGATGGCCGGCATCGTTGAGTTCATAGACGACGTGAGAGCCGATATAGCCCGCCCCGCCGATGACAAGTACATTCATAGTAATGAGTAGGGATGGTTTTATTGTCAGTTACGATGTTGCCCCGAATCGATTCGGAATCCTGGTGGAAGATAGGGAAAAAATGAGGGCGTATATACGAAAATTATCACTGAAGAACCTGCGGAGCTGGTTGTAAGTTTTACATATGCAGTAATATAAAGCGGGTATCTCAGAGGCGTTTGCAGTCTTATAGGCAATAGTTAATTCTATCCTGGTACTGGTTTCGCATGCTTTCAGATGCAATCGAAACAGCAATCAGAAATTTACTCATTACCGCTGCCGTTATATCCTCGAAGAAAACTAATAAGCCAATGGGATGTACATCCATAAGCCATTTCATTTAACTCCGCGGACTTGCTTTGTTTCTAATGCAGGCTTCTCTATTTTTCTTGGCGGATTGATGCGTACACATGTACTGACCCTCTTTGTAACACAAGCACGAAATCTTGGGAATGCGGGCCAAGTGGATTTGACACTTCGCTGATTCGTGTCGTACAGAGTCATCAATCCGATTCAAGGAACAACTGCAAAACTATCATATGCCAAATGGGTGACACCTCGGATAAAAAAAAGAAAGACGATGGCCGACCGGATAAAAAAAAACGGAGTTCCGAAACCACCGCTGGTTCTGGAAAGGTTTTATCGCACCCTGAACAACCCCTTGTCGGCCACGGGCGCCCGGAGAAGGATTTGACCCAACCGCAGGGCGCATCCGACATCGCCAGTCACCTGGAAAAAGATCTCACGCGACCGCAGGAAATGCCCTTCTTGTATCTCAAAGGGTTTGTGATGGGGTCGGCTGATGTGGTTCCGGGTGTGAGCGGCGGAACCATGGCGCTTATTCTTGGCATTTACAGCCGCCTTATTTTTGCGATCAAGAGTGTGGATATGCAGTCGATCCGCCAGTTACTCACCCTTCAGTGGAACGACCTTTTTACGAACGTACACTGGAAATTTCTAATAGCGGTTTTTTTGGGAGGTGTATCGGCCGTTTATTTTTTTACCAGCATCGTCGCCCTTCCGGTCCTCATGCACACCAATCCGGAGACGATATATGGACTGTTCTTCGGGCTGATATCCGGGTCCATCCTGCTGCTCCTCAAGGCGATAGGGGACATTGGCTGGAGGGAGGGATTCATCGTGTTTGTCGGTCTGTTGGTGGGGTTCCGTATTGTGACACTGGTTCCGACCGATACCCCTGAAACGGCTGCTTTTGCATTTCTCAGCGGGAGCCTTGCCATCACGGCCATGGTCCTTCCCGGGATCTCGGGCTCATTTATCCTGCTGATCCTCCGTCAATATGACCATATTCTCGGGAATATCGCACTTTTGGGTACCGACAGGACCATAGAGGCGTTTATGATTCTGGTTCCGTTCGGACTGGGTATGATTACCGGCCTGGTTATCTTTGTCCGGCTGATCTCCTGGCTGCTGAAACGGTATAATATTATGACCCTGTGTCTGCTGGTTGGGTTCATGGCCGGATCGCTGTATGTCGTCTGGCCATACCAGGAGCGTGAATACACCGAAATTGTTCACTCCCGCACAGCACCCGTAAGCGACTCCGAGGTTCAGTCGCTGATGGTTGAGGAGCCGGACCGGCGCAGACCTGAGTACACCGAACTCGGGGAGATCATCAATCCGGATGATCCTGTTGATGAACAGGAGATGGAGATTCGGGATGTTCGCAGAAAGTTAATTAGCAGTAAGCCGTTCTGGCCCGACTGGCGTGCACCCGATCACGACGATCGCTTGCTTGCAGGGCGATTTTCCATGTATGGAGGTGTGGGCACCATGGTCATCGGATTTCTGCTGGTTGGATATCTGAGCCGACTGATGAACCGGAAGCCGGATTCGGAATCGCATCATCTTTAGAGAAAAGCATTCGGTTGATTTTGGAAGGAGTTTCAAAAAGGGTGATGCCTATCTGCTATGGACGGAGGATTTCAGGCAGATAATTCAAATAACGATAATCTTCAATCGCCGATGGTAATCTATTCCCAACTCATTGCAGAAGTGCTATATTGAAGGTAGCGAGGTGATAGTATTCCCAATATCAAAAGAGAAAAGCCATGCGAAAATTAAACAGAATACTGGTACCGACCGATTTCTCCGATGGTTCCCGGAAGGCGTATGCATATGCCGAATCGCTGTTAAAGGTCTTTGGGGGAAAAGTGGATATGATCAATGTGATACCGACCATCCGGTACCTGCACGAGAGTATGAAAAAAGTGGGATATCCGTTTTCCCTGGATCAGGATGTATATCCGCATATCGTGGAAGATACCGAAGAGAACGTCAAAGTAGAGCTGCAAAACTATTTCTCCGAAGCACATTATGGAGAGGTGATTGTGAAGACCGGACGAAAGGCGTATGAGCTGATTCTGGAACAGGCACAATCGGGGGATTATGATCTTATTGTGATGGGCGCCCAGGGTACCCATGCCGATCACATCATTCGCGGACATGTAACTGAAAAAGTGATTCGTTACAGCCGGATTCCGGTGTTATCGGTATCCGGGAGCGTGATGCCGGAGAGTACGGGCAACATACTGGTCCCTACGGATTTCTCGGATTTTTCCCTGAAAGCGGTTCTGCCTGCGGCCATTATGGCCGGCCGGCTTAACTCGGAGATAACGTTATTTAATGTCCGCGAGCTCCACGGATCGGAACCGGATGATGATATTGAGCGAAATGAAGATCAGCTTCGCACATTTCGCAAAAAAGTTGCTGCAAAACTTGAAGCGTTTCTCAGTGAGCGTCCCAAAGCGAAGTTGAAATTGGTAAACGGGGAAAAAGATACGTTTACACTGCATTTGGAGCGGGACGATGAAAAGTATCAGATTCCGATGAAAGTCGAACAGGTGCGGGGCATATCGGCGCATTATGAAATCGTTGATTATGCCGAAGAGCATGCGGATATGATTGTGATTGCCACCCACGGCCGCAGTGGCCTTGCGCATATGTTCATGGGGTCGACTTCAGAGAAAGTAGTTCAGTGGGCGAAGATCCCGGTGCTTACAACACGGCCGAAAGAGATGGTGAAGGGGCGTTAGTTGCGGGATGAAATAAAAAAGAGCATTTCAGGTGTACTGACAGGCGGAAGTGATGAAACGGAATAATTGATATCGCTTCAAGGACCGCATTCCGAAAGTATTTTTGTGGAAAAGGATGATTGAATAGGCGTATGAAATGCGCTATATTTGGATGCTTATGTCATTTCCATGGGCGATACCCGTTCGGGGAGTTCGGTCATATCTATAAAGAGGAAGAGAGCGGTGGATGGATTTCACGGCTTTACAACCTGATAGACAACACGTTATCGGAAATGCACATGCAATGAACGGGCCCGTAGCTCAGTGGTTAGAGCAGTCGACTCATAATCGATTGGTCGGGGGTTCAAATCCCTCCGGGCCCACTTCTTTCAAAACCTCGTTTTTCTACGGAAATTCGGGGTTTTTTTATGATTCCGCGCTCACTCCAAAGGACTGAAATCCTGATTAAACGGATTGGATGTTGGCACCGTTACTCTTACAGCTCCGTAATCAGAGGCGGTGTGACACTGATTGCAGGACTGAATCAAGATGTTATATCGATCCATGAACATTTCATAGTCTTGCCGGTCAATGGCTTCTTCTACGTGTTCAATTTGAGGTAATAACATCGATTCTATCA
>SLLW01000123.1 GCA_007133875.1 Balneolales bacterium
AGAGTTCTGACGGATTGGACACCTCCTGAAGGCCACGGTCACTCATTTCAAAAATGCCCACTTCATGCGCAGGGCCAAACCGGTTTTTCAGGGTTCGCAAAATCCGGTGGTGACTCTGTTTATCTCCTTCAAACTGCAACACGGTATCAACCATGTGCTCCAGGATTCGGGGTCCGGCCAGATCGCCCTCTTTGGTGACGTGGCCAATGGCAATGACCGTCATTTTCTCCTGTTTGGCCAGCTGCATCAACAGGGCGGCACACTCACGTATCTGCGCCGTGGTCCCGGGCATGCTCTGCAGTGCACTGTGGAATACGGTTTGAATGGAGTCTATGATGAGAATACCCGGTTTCTCCGCTCGCGCGGCCTCGATCACCCGCATAATTTCGGTTTCTGTAAACACGCGAAGCTCTTCCGACTCCACCTCAAGGCGGTGTGCGCGCTGCCGGATCTGTGCCAGCGACTCTTCACCGGAGACATAGAGCGTCTTCTCATCTTTTAACAGAGAGACACACTGCAGTGCCAGGGTACTTTTTCCGATACCGGGATCACCGCCAAGCAAAATGAACGATCCGGGCATGACTCCGCCACCCAGAACCCGATCGAGCTCCCCCATACCGGTAGTCAACCGGTCGGCTTCGGTGACCGGGATTTCAGAAAGTGCTACCGGTCGCTGCAGATCTGAGTCCGGCCGGTCCAGGCGGGCTTTGTGTGATACCTGATCGGTTTCGTCGGGAATGACCACCTCCTCGAGGGTATTCCACTTTGAGCATGATCCGCAGCTGCCGAGCCACTGGGACGTTTCCCATCCACAATGAGAACAGACAAACCGGGTTCGTTTTTTACGGGCCATGAATCAGCGACTGTTTTTTTTCTCGTTGATCGTTTCTACAACTTTCACATTCAGATACCAGCTCATGGCCATCAATCCGGCTCCGACCAGGGTATAAAAACTGATCAATCGCCACATAAACACAGCAATTCCGAGAAATTCACGGCGCTCCATAATGGGGCCGAGAAAGAGAGCGTAGAGCCCCTCCACCCCTCCGCTTCCACCCGGAGTCGGCATAAACATCCCTGCAAGCGTCATCGCCATACTCTTCATAAACGAAAGCGCAACGTCGGCCGGAACAAAACTGAGCAGAACAATAGCAGGCAGGGATATTTTTGCGAGCCAGGCCAGAGTGGAGAGGGCAAACCCCTTATAGAGGAATGAATTGGGCTTTTTCCGAAGCTCATGCGAATAAGCTTCGAGCTGCTCGGCTTCCCTGGCGATTTTGTAGCGGTGTTTCCGCAGCAAGGGCAGGCTAAAGACGATATTGACCGCCCGTTTCAGCAATGCGGGATTCCGGAATATTCCATACGTAAGAAACGAAGCGTAACTAAGCAGGGCCAGATAGATGAGGAACATCGCTCCGTGTCCTACCCACCCGGCATTTTCCGGAACGATTTCAAAGTGTAACCCCAGAACGAAAAGAACCGGGATCACAAAAACCAGAAGCAGCTGATCCAGCATGATCCCATAAATGACTATGGCACTGGACTGTCCGAGTGACAATTTCTCGCGGGTCATCACATACGTGGCCATGGGTCCGCCACCAATGGTTGACGGGGTCACTGACGATGTAAACTCCCAGCAAAGCACCACACGCAGAGATGCCATCCAGTTTAACCGCTTCTCGGACAGAAAACGGGTTTTAGCGCTCAAAAACCAGATCCGGAGAATGACGACAAAAAGGGCGATGAACAGGCCGGGGGTACGATTCCAGTACAGTCGGTCAAACAAACCCGGCGAGTAGGTAAAATAGATCAGCAATCCCATACTGGTGAGGCTCAGCAGTATGGACAGGACCAGGTATTTGCCGGAGAAATAGGACGAAACATTACCCGATGAGTTGCCCCCACCGATGCCGGACGAAACGTTAGTATGTTTATTGGGCGAAGACAAATCAGCGTAATATCAATAAAACTAAAAGTAGAATCACCTCTTTTCCCGCAAATCGCAATGAATACTTTTGGATAGCAACCCCTTGAAAAAAAAAGGACCTTGCCTCTGATTGCCGAAAAAACCGGATCAGAACACAAGGCCCAAAATACTACCTAATTGTTGCTGTTACAAGCACGTCAACTCATCAGGCAATAGTGATATCTTCATCAAGGTAGACATCCTGAATCGCATTCAACAATTCAACACCCTCTGCCATCGGGCGCTGGAATGCTTTTCGTCCACTGATGAGTCCCATACCGCCGGCACGTTTGTTGACAACAGCGGTTTTGACGGCATCCGCCATGTCGCTTGCACCTGAAGAAGCGCCACCTGAGTTGATCAGGCCGGCACGGCCCATGTAGCAGTTGGCTACCTGGTAGCGGGTCAGGTCGATCGGATGGTCGCTGGACAGATCGGTATACATTTTCTCATCCAGTTTCCCGTAGGATGAGTCGCCGGAATTCAGTGCTTTGAAACCACCGTTGAGTTCAGGAAGTTTCTGCTTGATAATATCGGCTTCGATAGTGACACCAAGATGGTTGGCCTGACCGGTAAGATCGGCAGCCACGTGATAATCCTTGCCGTTTACCTTAAATGCATTGTTTCGGGTGTAGCACCAGAGGATGGTCGCCATACCCAGTTCGTGAGCATAGGAGAACGCCTCGGCAACTTCTACAATCTGACGTGCTGACTCGTCCGACCCAAAATAGATGGTTGCACCAATGGCAGCGGCACCCATGTTGTACGCTTCGTCAATGGTACCAAACATGATCTGGTCGAAGGTGTTCGGGTACGTCATCAATTCGTTGTGATTGATTTTTACGATAAATGGAATTTTGTGGGCATACTTGCGGGAAACGATACCCAAAACACCATAGGTGGATGCCACAGCATTGCAACCACCTTCGTAGGCAAGTTTTACAATGTTTTCCGGATCAAAATAGGCAGGATTCTTGGCGAATGATGCTCCACCGGAGTGTTCGATGCCCTGATCTACCGGAAGAATGGATACATAACCGGTTCCGCCGAGACGGCCGTTGTCAAACAGACGCTGCAGATTGGCCAACACACGGTTGTTACGATCCGATTGGGTCCAGATGGTATCAACAAAATCTCCGGAAGGAAGATGAAGCTGATCTTTGGAGATGGTTTCGCACTTGTGATTCAGCAGATTGTCGGCTTCATCACCAAGCAACTCATACAAATTTTTGGTTGCTACTGACATAAAGGGTCCTCCTTAAGTAAGGGTGGTTAATAGTATTCAGAAAAAAGGCGCGTAGTATATGATTCCCTACGACATATCTGGGTTGAAAATTCTGTTTCATTCCCGAAAATCCTATATTCCTATAATATAACGCTTTTCGTATGAAATCTCTATTAAGAAACGGGACAGAAGATCACTTCTTTTCCGTTTTTTTCGTAAATTAGAGGCTTGTCATATCGTTTGCGGGAATTCTCCCGTTTACATATTGGCTGGTGGATCAAAGTCATTCGACAGCATCCCTATCATTTCCAAACCGGTACCGGCCGGCACGTTTCATCCCAATTGTCCCATGACGCAACAATACTCCGAACAACAAAAAACGAACGAATTACGAAACCCTGTCCCTGTACTTCAGAACGGCAGCAGGTGTGTTGTACTCGCTCCTATGGAGGATGTCAGCGACTCCCCATTCCGTCAGATGTGCCGTCGCCAGGGGGCCGATGTGGTCTATACCGAATTCATCAGTTCCGAAGCGATCATCCGTGATTCCGAAACATCGAATCACAAAATGTCTTTTGAAGAGGGTGAAAGGCCGCTTGGCATCCAGATTTTCGGCGGACGGGAGGAGGCGATGCACGGAGCGGCGAAGGTGGCCGAAGCCAACAACCCCGACTTCATTGACATCAACTTTGGTTGTCCGGTCTACAAAATCGTGAAAAAAAACGCCGGATCGGCTTGTCTGCGAGACCTCGGATTGATGGAACGGATGACCGGCTCTGTGGTTGATGCCACCGATCTGCCGGTTACCGTGAAAACACGGCTGGGATGGGATGATCAGACCATCCGTATCGATGAGGTAGCTCTGATGCTGCAATCGGCCGGTGTTCAGGCGCTCACTGTCCACGCCCGAACCCGCAGTCAGGGATACAAGGGCGAGGCGCGATGGGAGTATTTCCGGAAGCTCAAGGAGACTCCGGGCCTCCATATTCCCATCATCGCCAACGGCGACATTACCACCCCGGAACATGTACGGTATTTATTTGAAGAGACGGGGGTAGATGGCGTCATGATCGGCCGTGCCGCTATCGGCAATCCCTGGATTTTCCGTGACATCAAACACTATCTGCACACCGGCGAATTGCTGCCAGCGCCCAACGTCGAAGAACGCATGCAGATGTGTGCCGAGCAGCTGCGCGCATCGGTTGCTCACCACGGCGAACGTTTTGGGATTATTATGATGAAGAAACACTACGGCAACTATATCAAGGGAATCCGAAACGGCAAATATCTCCGGATGGAAATCATGGAGAAGGATCAGATGGATGATATTCTGGAACTGCTCCTCAATTTCCGGGAGACCCCCGAAACAGCGGTTGCTGTCTAAACATCCGGCAGCCGGCCGGGAGAAGTGCACTTACCGA